>JBDNIX010000054.1:0-2909 GCA_041688045.1 Nitriliruptoraceae bacterium | reverse complement strand
TGTTCTGTCGGGACCTGGCGGTCCCGTTCGACAACAACGGCGCCGAACGCGACCTGCGCATGGTCAAGCTGCACCAGAAAATCTCTGGGAGCTTCCGCAGCGGCCGCGGAGCCGAACGCCTCGCAGCCGTCCGCTCCTACATCTCCACCGGCCGCAAACAACAACACAACATCCTCGACCTCCTCACCACCCTCACCACCGGTCACCCCTGGATCCCACCACCACTCACGACCTGACCTGAATGGTTACGCTTGCGGGCGGGACCGCTCGCCGCGATCCCAGTGATCGGGCCCGCGAGATCCTCGACGAACGGTTGGCGAAGGGCGAACTGTCGCCCGAGGAGTACCGGGAACGGGTCAACGAGCTGCAATGACCGCGTCAGCGTCGCCCGACACCGAACAGGACGCGGTGACCCGCCGGTACGACCGCATCGCCCGGTTCTACGATCTGATCGACAAGCCGATGGGCCTGTTCGGTGTCGGGCGACGCCGTGAGCGGCTCCTCAGCAGGGCGCGTGGTCGCACGCTCGAAGTCGGCATCGGAACCGGACGCAACCTGGGTCTCTATCCCCAAGACGTCCGGCTCACCGGGATCGACGTGTCGGCGAACATGCTGTCCGTGGCACAGCGCTCATCCGGAGCCCGCGCGGGCGACATCACGCTCGAAGCGGGTGATGTACAGCATCTGTCATACGGTGACGATTCGTTCGACACGGTGACAGGGACCTGCGTGTTCTGCTCGGTCGCCGACCCCGTTGCCGGGCTGCGCGAGGTCGCGCGGGTGGTTCGATCGGACGGTCAGGTCTTGTTGCTCGAGCACGTGCGTCCTCGCACTGCATTGCTCGGCTGGCTCGCCGACCGGCTCAACCCCGTGACGCGCCGCTTCATGGGACCGGAGATCAACCGCCGCACCGAGGACAACGTCGTCGCGGCAGGCCTCCGTATCACGTCGGTACGCCGGTCGGGTGTGTGGCGCGAGATCGTGGCCCGCAAGCCGTCGACCGCAGACGAGATGGTCCCATGACCCAGAACGCTGCCCGCCGCAAAGTTACCGACTCGTGGTCCGAGGTCAATCTCGGTCCGCATCGGGTGTCACGGCATCTTCACGGTGCGGTCAGCCCGCACGAGATCTCCGTACCAGGTAACCAGCACATCGCCGCAACCAAGTTGAATCTGGTGAGTGCTGAGGTGATCAACGCGTACATGGGCCTCGACGTCGGGGTTTGGGGCGCCGGTTCGAAGGTCGGTGCGGACGGAACTCAGATCGAGAAGTGGACTACGATCGTCCACGTTCGAGGGCGCCACGGTCGGCATCGGCCACGGGAACCCGTACCCCAACGAGATCCGGCCATCGATCCGATGGCTGTGAATGTTGTATGTGACGGCTCAATGAAAGGACCAGCGATGACAAGCATCGAACGAGTAGAACAGCGCGACGACCCCCAGATGGTGCCGCACCCGATTGACGGAGAGGCCAGCCTCGTCCAGGTTGACGCAACCTGGGGCTCGATCCAGCCGATGAACGTTGCAACCGGCGTGCAAACTATTGGAGAGAAGGAGGTCATCGACCATCTCGGTCACGGCCTTCCCCTCATCGACAGCCGCACCGGAGACTTCTACCGGGCCTCCACGATCCCTGACGCTGTCAACATCCCGCACACCGAAGCCTCCGAACGCATCCACGAGTTGGACCAGGCACGGCCCAGCGTGTTGTTCTGCAACGGCCCCCAATGCGGCCAATCCCCCCACGCCATTCGTGTCCTCCTCGATGCCGGCTTCCCGCCCGAGCTGATGCTCTACTACCGAGGCGGGCTGCACGACTGGCTGACACTCGGGCTACCCGTCGTCGCGGGCGGCGAGGCCGGGGCGCAATGAGACGACGAATCCTCATCCTGAGGATCCGTGCAGGATCCTGGATCTGGACCACCGACGGAATCTAACGGTTGAGGCTGGTTGGGCCGTGACGGCATCGGCACAGAATCGTAAGCGGCGACTACTCATCGAACGTTCAGCCTGGACCGAGCGGCGGGACTCGAAGAGCCCGCCCGGTGTGTAGGCACGCCACCAACTCGCGCTGGAGCGCTCCGCGGCCCGCGCACGCCGATGTAGCCCTACATGTTCGATCGGTCGACGGCCGCGTGTAGCTGCGTTGATATGCGCTGTTGGCGCCGCGAACGCGGGCAGCTATGAGTCTCCCAGCGGTCGTCCTCGCGGGTATGGCTTCGGCGTAGGCGGTGGGGGATTGATGCGTGGCGCTCGAAGTGCCGCGTCAGGTGGGAACTTGCTGTTCAGCGATGCCCGGCGGCGTTCGGGGTCATCGTCGTCGACGACGACGCCATCGAGGACTGCGACGACATCCGGAACATTCCCGAGCGACTCTTGGTGCTGACTGATCCAATCAGCATCGATCGAGGCACCTCACCTGTGGACGCATGGGCGGCCGCACCGGTGAGAAGGTTCGGGTCAACGGAAGCATCCGGCCCCTGCTGCGGGCCGCTGCGGGAACCCTCGAACGGTGGCGTGTGGGGAATGTGGGTTCGTCGCTCTCGCTCGCACTTTCGCTGCTCGCGATGTTGTGCATCTGGTCGATTTCGGCGGCGGCCGTCTCGACAGGACGCGCGAACTCTGCGCCCTGGTGCTCGTACGCCGCGAACGAGCCGAAGTCTTCTGGAGATTCTTACTTCGAGCACCTCGTCAATCTCGAACAGCTTCCACCCAGTGGCTTCACGTTCACGGCAGCACCACCCAAGATCAAGGGTGCGGGCACAGTTACCGTCCGCGCATTCGCTTCGGTCTGACGCTCGAATCGTGCGTCAACCGGTGTTCGCAAGCCCGCCAGGACCAAAGTCACCGCGTCCCGTTCGGTGTCAACTGGAAACGACGTTGACGTGGTCATTGCAGCTCGTTGAC
>JBDNIX010000351.1:0-2573 GCA_041688045.1 Nitriliruptoraceae bacterium | reverse complement strand
GCGACCGCCGTTCGCGGCGGACGTCGCGATGGGCCGCAGCGGTCTGCGCAGAGAACCCGATCTCGGCCGGCGTGACCTCAATCGACCACGACAACTCGCACCGGCCCCACCGGGCACTTCAGCAACGGCCGCCAACGCACGCCGACGACGTCGACGCCGCCGTGGAAACCCGCCCGCCGCCCAGCAACAACGTCATCCGGTTCCCCCGCTGCGACGCCTCATCAACGAGTACAAGAACGCCGCATAACCCCACGACCGGATTTCCGGCACCCACAGGCTCGAGGCGGAAGGCCGAACTCCCCGCAGCGGGACCATCACCCCACACCGTCCTTGCCAAGGATTGCCAAACCATCGTAGACTTCGGACATGCCGACCATGAACATCTCGCTCCCAGAGTCGCTTCGCGTGTTCGTGGAGGACCAGATCGCCCAGCGCCGCTACGGCACGACCAGCGAGTACGTCCGCGATCTGATCCGACGCGACCAGGACCGCCAACACCTTCGCGACCTCCTGCTCGCCGTCGCTGCCTCCGAACAAGGGCCGGTAGCCGACGATCGCTACTTCGACGACCTTCGCGGCGGGGTGGACACGGCGTCGGGTGGGTGAGCGGTACCAGGTCGTCCCGCGCAGGCTCGCCACCCAGGATCTGCGCGACTCCGCGGCTCACTACGCAGCAGAGGTCGACGCCGCCACCGCACGTCGGTTCATCGACGCAGTCGAGCAGGCCTTCACGCTCATCGCCCGACAACCCGGGATCGGTTCCCCCCGCTACGCCGTCGAACTCGACTGGCCGGGACTGCGGACACACCCGGTTCAACGGTTCCCCTACCTCATCTTCTACCTCGAGCAGACGGACCACCTCGACGTCTTGCGCGTCCTCCACGCCCACCGCGACGTCCCAGCCAGCCTCCAGGGCGCAGACACCTGGATAGCCTCCACACGCGGGTCCCGAGAACGCGCAATTCGGATGGACAGCCATGCCGGATGATCCGGTCAGCTGCGGCATAGGGACATCCTCCCTTGAACCGGTGGCTCACGGTAGATGTCAACCGAACGAGGGGCAGACCCCGCGTAGGTGGTGTTCGTGCGCGACGGACGGGAGCCGTTCAGCGCGGTAGCAAGGGCCCGATCGCATGGCCCAGTGGTTCCGCCGCGAGGCCGACGACGGCGACGCCTCCGTCGGATCGACCACGCCGTTGAGCACCACGCATGTCAGTTGAGCTGGTTGACCGGGACTGCGAGTTGTCTGGCTAGCTGATGGGCCCTAGAGAGATCGGTGGAGCCGACCTCAAGGGCGGCCAGGAGGGTCTCGTCGTCGAGGAGGAGCGAACCGCTTCGCCAGACCTGCAGGCGCATGTTGGCCGCGAGGTGCTCCAGGTCACGGTCAACGTTACGCCGCTCGGCAGGAAGCGGCACTGGAAGGACGGCCGGTGGCGTACTGGCCTGCTCGCCCTCGATCTCGACCCGCCAACCCGCCCGGCGAGCCCGCACCGTCCAACGACCGTCGACCACGTTGGCCCTCACCAAAGACAAGGGCGGAGCGAAGCGCACCACCTGACTTCCCAGACGAAGGACGCAGCCGGTGATGGATGCGCCGAGAGGTCCGGCCGCCAGTCGCCCACCCCCGAACGCGACGCACACGTACGGGCGCGCGAAGCCCTGGGCTTGGCCCCACCACCACCACTGCGGGAAGCCAGCGCCCCAGTTCTTCTCGGCGTAGACGTCGATGCCGTCGATAGCCCACGTCGAGTCGGCCACGGTGAGATGCCCGGTCGCCCTCCCGCCGAGGACGTGCGGGTGCCAGTACTGCCCGAGGTACGGAATCGCTGAGAACACCCCACCGCCCCCGAGCCGGAGGGGCCAGTCGACAAGGTCGTCGAGCGCCACCTCGAGGCTCACATCGTCCAGGTCGACCCGCAGCGACCGCTCGTCGGCCCTCAGGACGGACCCTGCGCGGATCTCAAATCTGGTCGACGAGGCGAAGACGTCCTCGACCGCCGCCGAGCGGATGATGCCATCGGGATGAGCCGCCACCGCCACCGTGGCCCACGGCCCATCCAGATGCCGGTTGACACCGCACAGCGCGAGCGCGACCCGCCCGGAGACGGTGTCGGTAAACCGCCAGAACCAGCCCTCCATCTCCGCGCCGTGCGTTGGTCGGGGGTCGCCGCCCGGGAGGTCGGCTCCGGTGCGCCTGAACGCCGCGGCGAGACGCCCGCTCAGGTCGACGACTCGCAGATCGCCTTCAGCGTGGCGCGGATCTCCTCCGCCTGCTCCTCATGCTTGGAGTGCAGGTAGACCGCGTCCACGGCGTCACCGAGGATGCCGAGCGGCAGGTCGTAGTCGACCAGCGTCCGGCCAGGCCCCTTCACCTCGACGGTCATGCCGGAGAACTCGGTCAGACGCTCAACCTCCTCCAGCACGCCGAAGACCTGGTGGGGCGGGCAGTCGACGAGTGTTGAGCGGTTGAAGTGTCCCATGGACGCCAACTTACCCCCCACTCGGATCAACGGCGGGAAGTGTTGTGCGGCCTGGTTGGAGGCGATCACCTCCGGGGTCACCCGAGACGTCGT
>JBDNIX010000350.1:0-2755 GCA_041688045.1 Nitriliruptoraceae bacterium | reverse complement strand
GGAGCCCGGCGGCCTCGAGCGCCGCCTCGTAGCCGACAGCGTCGGTCGTGGCCGCATCGTCGGCCAGGTCGACCAGCCGCCACAGTGGCGCGCCCGCACGACCGGTGCGGGCCTCCGGATCGCGGGTGTGGGGGGCGGGCGGCGGCAGCGCGACGCCGGCGGTCACCCCGTCGCGTTCGGCGGTCAGGGTGACCCGTTCGTCGCTCACGGCGCGGACCCGCGCGTCGAGGTCGGCGAGCTGCCGGGTGGTCCGTTGGCGCACGTCCGCGAGCGCCTGATCGGCGGTGGCGGTCACCGGCCCCGTGCCCTCGCCGTCCCAGACCGCGACGGCGTCCGCGACGGTGTCGACATCGACGTCAGTGAGGATCGTCAGCGCGCTGGCCCAACGGTGTAGAGCGGCGGTCAGCTCCGCCCGCGCGTCGGCCAGCGCGGCCTCGGCGGCCACGGCAGCATCACGTGCGCGGTCGAGCTGGCTCGCGCGCTCGTCCAGGCGACTGCGCGCGGTCGTCAACTCACCGACCGCGTCCTGTACCTGCCGGTCCATGGCGATGACGTGCTCGGCAGCCCGGCTGGTGCGCGTGATGGACTCCTCCACCTGGCGCCGGGCGGTCGCGACCGCGTGCTCGTCACGTGCGTCGGGTAGCTCGATCGGTGCCGTGGCCCGCCGGTGGACGTCGGCCAGGCCGGCTGCTTCCGCCGAAGCACCTGCCGTGTCCGCTGCCGCGGTCACGTCGTCGCGGGAGGCGGCCGCTCGACGCTCCGCCTGCTCGCGTTCCTGTGCCCAGCGGCCCGCGTCCTCCTCGGCCCGGGCGAGGTCGTCGGCGCGGGCCTCGGCGGCGTCGGCGAGTTCCGCGGCGCGCGACCGGGCGGCGTCCAGCTCGCGGACCGCCTCCATCTCCTCGGACGCCTCGAGCGTGCGGACCTCGACGCCAGCGGCCCGCTCGGCGGCGGCCAGCTCGTCACGGCGTGCCTCGAGGCGTTCTACCTCGGCGTCGGCCTCGTCACGACGACGTTCGGCGTCGCGGAGGTCGCCGCGCAGCCGCTCGTAGCGGGAGTTGGCCTGGGTGACGGCGGTGGCGCGGCGGCGGGCGGCGACCTGCCCGTAGCCGCGGTAGGTGGCCAGGAACCTCTCCGTCGCGTCGAGCGCGGCCTGGTAACCCTCGAGCTGGTCGCGGTCGTCGTCGAGCGCCCGGAACGCGTCGGCGACATCGGCGATCACCGCCGGCGGCAGCGGCGGCAGCGCCTCCGACAGCGCTTCGGACAGCAGCGACTCATCCAGCTGACGGGACAGCTGCGGGCGCCGCAGCTGCACCAGCAGATCGACCAGCGCCTCGTAGCGGTGTTCGCCGAGCCCGAACAGCTTGCGGTCCAGCACACGGCGATAGTCGGTCGCGGTGTCCAACACCTGACCGCGGTCACCGATCGCCTCGATCAGCCGGTCCCGGGTCAGCGCGTGACCGGCGTCGGCGATCAAGGAGAGGTCCTCGCCAACCCGCTGGTCGGTGACGAAGAACCAGCGGCGCGGGGCACCCTTCCCGACGGTGGCGCGCATTCCACAGCCGATGGTGAGGTACCGCTCCCCCACCACCTCGTGGTCGCTGCCGGCATCGGTCGGATCCTCACGGCGGCCGAGCTCCAGCCAGGCGTACCCGAGGCGGTCGTCGTGCTTGCCCAGCAGCAGGTTCCACTCCATGCGTTTGGCGGTGTCGCCGTCGGGCTCGACGCGGTGGGGTTCCATCTGCCCGTCGAAGAGGAACGGCACGGTCAGCGCCAGTACGCGGGACTTGCCGGTGCCGTTGTTGCCTCGTAACAGGAGCCGGCCGTCCTCGAAGGTGAAGGTCTCGTCGTCGAAGCGGTAGAGGTTGACCAGGCCGATCCGCAGGGGCTGCCAGCGGGTGCGCGCCGGCGCGGGCAGGCGCGGGCGCACCGCGGTGACCGGGGCGGGAACGGGACGGGTCTCGGTCACGGCGTGTCCTGGTCGAATAGCTGCAGGCTCGGCGGCACGGTGGGCTCATCGAGGGCGTAGCGGGCGATCGGCGGGCGTGGCACGACACCGGCGTCGGTGGCGGCGACGAGGTCGAGCGCGGCCAGCCGACCGACGGCGTCCGCGGTCAGGCTTGGAGCGTTGGCAGGGTTCGAGGCGTCCTTGCGCCAGTGGGCAGCGTGCCGCGACGCGAGCGCGATCGTGCGTTCCTCCAGCTCCGCAAGCGGTACCGGGCTGCCTGGGCGTTCACGCAGAGCCTCGGCGAGGTGGTCGGCGAGCAGCAGGGTGAGGTGGCCGTCGGTGCCCTCCTCGGGCAGGCGCAGGTCGGTGATCTCGCCCCGTTCATCGAGCAGCGCGATCCCCTCGGCGCGGACCTCGGGGATCAGCCCGGTCGCCTCGGTGATCGTGCCGAGGATGCGGGCGCGTTGAGAGGTGAGGTAGGCCAGCTCGGCCTCGTCGAGCTCGTCGTAGGCGAGGACGGCGTCGTCCAGCAACCCGCGGATCAGCCGGTGACGGATGGCCCGGTTGCGCCCGTCCGGGGTGTCGGGGACCGGCTCCTCGGTGATCGCCGCCAGTTGGACGTCGAGGTGACCCGCGTCGACGGTGGTCGGTGGGCGACGGATGGCGAGCACGGCGGCGAGAGCGGTGCGGTCCACGGCGTACAGCGCGTCGCCGGCGCCGGTGACGTAGGCGGCCTCGTCGCCGTCGACGCGGCGCAGCACCTGCAGCGCGAGCAGCAGCCGGGCGACGGCGACGAGGTCGCGACGCTCG
>JBDNIX010000349.1:0-3420 GCA_041688045.1 Nitriliruptoraceae bacterium | reverse complement strand
TCGACCATCCTGCTGGGATTGTTCACGTCGTGGGCGCAGACCCTGCTCCAGGGGTCCACCAGCGTGGCGCCCTTCATCCGCCTGGTCGGTGCCGGCACCATCCTGGGCGTGATACCGGTGAGTCTCCTGCTGGTCGCGGCCATCGCCGTGGGGTTGAGCCTGGGGCTTCGCTACACCGGGCTCGGCCGCATGATCTACGCCGTCGGGGACAACGCCGAGGCCTGCCGCCTGGCGGGGGTGCGGGTCTGGCAGGTGCTACTGGCCGTGTACGTCCTCATCGGGTTGCTCGCGGCCCTCGCCGGCATGCTGCTCGCCGGACGCAGCGGGTCGGTAGACCTGCAGTTGGCGAGCTTCCTGTTGCTGCCGTCGGTCGCCGCCGCCATCATCGGCGGGACGTCGATCTTCGGGGGCAGCGGGGGCTACAGCGGCACCATCATGGGTGCGCTCATCCTCGGTGTTCTGAGCTCGATGTTGACCTTCATGGATGCCGGCGTCGCCGTGCAGCAGATGATTTACGGTGGCATCGTCTTGGCGCTGGCATGGACCTATGCCCGCGTCACGGCGTCGGGCTGACGGAGGAAACAATGAGGACATCAGTCGCCGCGGTCGTCGGCACCGGCTTCATCGGCATGGCGCACGTCGAGGCCTTGCGGCGATGCGGTGTTCAGGTTGCGGGACTCGTCGGGTCGAGTCCCGATCGGGCGCGACCCAAGGCGGACGCAGCGGGTATCGCCCGGGTCTACGACTCGTTCGAGGCGATGCTCGAGGATCCGACGGTCGACGCCGTGCACGTGACGACCCCCAACGCGCTGCATGCCGATCAGGCGGCTCGGGCCCTGACCGCCGGAAAGCACGTGATCTGCGAGAAGCCGTTGGGTCTGACGGCGGCGGAGACCTCAGAGCTGTTGGCTGCGGCCCGTGACAGCGGGCGTGTCCACGCCGTGTGCCTGAACATCCGCTTCTACCCGCAGGCACACCAACTGCGGGCCCTGATCCAGGACGGCGCCATCGGACAGCCCCGGTTCGGCAGCGGCAGCTATCTGCAGGACTGGCTCCTGCGGGAGACCGACTGGAACTGGCGGTTGGTGCCGGACGCGGCCGGCGAGCTGCGTGCGGTGGCCGACATCGGGTCCCACTGGCTCGATCTGGCGCAATTCGTCACCGGCAAACGGATTACCGAGGTGATGGCCGACCTGCACACCTTTGTGCCGGTCCGTCGTCACCCGGAGGGCTCCGTCGAGACGTTCGCGTCGGTCGACGACACCGATGACCTCGTCGAGGAGCCGATGGATTCCGATGACGGCGCGGGGATCCTGCTGCGCTTCGAGGACGGAGGCCGCGGGACCCTGACCGTGTCGCAGGTCTCGGCCGGTCGCAAGAACGCCGTCTCGATCGAGGTCGACGGCAGCGATGATGCGGCGGCGTGGTGCTCCGAGACCCCGGACGAGTTGTGGATCGGTCACCGCGATCGTCCGAACGAGAACCTGTGGCGCGACGCCGGTGCCCTGGCGCCGTCCGCTGCCACCATCACCCAGTATCCCGGCGGCCACGTCGAGGGATATCCCGACACGTTCCGTGGCCTGTTCAGCCGGATCTACGCCAACGTGGAGCGGGGCGGACCGAGCCCCGATCCCGACTACCCGACGTTCGTGGACGGCCACGACGTCGTACTCGTGACCGAGGCCATCGCCCGCAGTTCCCGGGAGCAGCGGTGGGTCACGGTCGATCGCTGAGGAGGTACGAACCGATGCAGCTTGGACTCCTGACCGTACCGTTCGAATCGTGGACCCTGAATGAGGTGACCGACTGGGCCGTGGCCAACGGCTATCCGACCCTGGAGGTCGCCAGTTGGCCCAGGTCCAGTGGGGATTCCCGTCGGTATGCGGGCGTGTGCCACCTCGATGTGGACGACCTGTCGAAAGACCGCGCGAGTGAGATCGTCGACGAGGTCGTCACGCGGGGCGCGTCGATCTGCGGGCTCGGCTTCTACCCGAACCTGCTCCATCCTGACGCCGATCATCGGGCGTCGGCCAAGGCGCACCTGCTGAAGGTGATCGAGGCCGCATCGCGGCTGGATGTCGGTGTGGTCAACACCTTCATGGGTGCTGACCATCGGGTCAGCTTGCAGGAGAACTGGGAGCACGCGCGCACGATCTGGCCTGAGGTTGTGAGCCACGCCACCGATCATGGCGTGCGGATCGCCATCGAGAACTGTCCGATGATCTTCTCGGCGGACGAGTGGCCCTCCGGCAACAACCTCGCCTATGCACCCGCGATGTGGCGGACGATGCTGGAAGAGTTCGGGGACACGCTCGGCCTGAACTTCGACCCATCGCACCTGGTGTGGCAGATGATCGACATCGAACGGGCGATCCTGGAATTCGGCGAGCGGTTCTACTTCTTCCAGGCCAAGGACGTGCTGATCGACCGTGAGGGCCTGTACGACCATGGCATCATGTCCAGTGGCGTCGGCTGGCAGATCCCTCGCCTGCCGGGACTGGGCGACGTGCCGTGGGACCGGGTCTTCAGCGCGCTGTACCGGGTCGGGTACGACGGCCCGATCGTGGTCGAGCACGAGGACCGCCAGTTTGAGGACACCGACGAACTGATCCAGCGGGGCTTCCTGCTGGCCCGTGACCAACTGGCGCCGTGGATCCACTGATGGCCGTGGATCGGCTGACGGCCGACTCCGGTGCAGGGCTCGATCTGCTCACGATGGGCCGCGTCGGCGTGGATCTCTACCCCGAGCAGATCGGGGTCCCGCTGGCCGAGGTCATGACCTTCCGCAAGATGCTCGGAAGCAGCCCGACCAACGTGGCGGTCGCCGCGGCACGGCTCGGACTGTCCACCGGGGTGATCACCGTGGTCGGCCGTGACGGGTTCGGGACGTATGTGCGGGCGGCGCTGTCGGGGTTCGGTGTTCGCACCGACCATGTCATCGAGCACATGCACCTGCGCACGCCGTTGGCCTTCTGCGAGATCCATCCGCCGGATCACTTCCCGCTGCTGTTCTACCGTGAACCGATGGCCCCCGACCTCACGACAGATGTGTCGGCGGTCGATCTGGACGCCGTGACCGCAGCCGGCATCTTCTGGACGACGGGGACCGGGCTGACGGTCGAACCGAGTCGCTCGGCGACGTTGGCCGCGCTGGAGGCGCGATCGGGTCGTGCCCACACCATCCACGATCTCGACCACCGCCCGAGCCTCTGGCCACAACTCGACGAAGCGCGTCGGTGGCAACGCGAGGCGCTCCGGCATGCCACGGTGGTCGTCGGCAATCGAACCGAGGTGGCCGTGGTTGTCGACGACACCGATCCACGGGCAGCGGCCAACGCGCTGCTCGACCTCGGCCCGAGCCTGGCGATCGTCAAGCTCGGCCCGGAGGGTGTCCTGGCCGCGACCCGCGACGAGGTTCGG
>JBDNIX010000053.1:0-7054 GCA_041688045.1 Nitriliruptoraceae bacterium | reverse complement strand
GTTTCGATGGTGTCATGCGTGAAGGTGAACCCGGCATCTTGCAACCGTTGCGGCACGACCCGTTGACTGACCGTGGCCAGGCTCTCGCCCATCTCGCCGTACAACAACCGGATGGCCAGGACGGGAATCGGGAGGATCGTCGGTCGTCGCATGGCGCGGCCCAGGGCCTTGGTCATATCGCGGTTGGTTGCCGGAGTAGGTCCGACGAGGTTGACCGGACCAGCCAGGTCTTCATCGATGAGGAACCGTAGGGCACGGACCTCATCGGCCAGTGAGATCCACGGCACGTACTGCCGTCCCGAGCCGACCTTGCCTCCGACACCGAGCTTGAAGGGCAGCTCCAGCTTGTCCATCAGCGGCCCACCAGATGCCACAACGACGCCCGTCCGAGGGTGCACCACGCGGATCCCGGCAGCGCGGGCGGGATCTGCGGATGCTTCCCACACCGCACACACCTCCGCCATGAAGTCATCACCCGGGCCGGAAGCCTCGGTGAGCACCTCGTCGCCGCGGTCGCCGTAGTAACCGACGGCGGACGCAGAGACGAACACCGACGGTTTGCGGTCCAGCCCCGCCAGGGTCTCGGCCAGCAGCGAGGTACCGACCGACCGGGACTCCCGGATGGACCGCTTGGTTGCGTCGGTCCAACGGGACGCGCCTACCGGCTCGCCAGCGAGGTGCACGACCGCGTCGACCCCTTCGAGGTTGTCGGCCTCCACCGTGCGACGGTCCAGGTCCCACACGACGTCGCCAGGACCTGCCGCACCCCGCGAACGCACGACTCGGTGGACCTGATGGCCGTCAGCGATCAACGACTCGACCAGCGCCTCGCCGATCAGGCCGGTGGATCCGGTGATCGCAACTCGGGACATGTTCGCACCTCCGCGGTTGTTCGTCCTACGTTCGCAGGCGGGGACACGCGTGGACGGGAGCGTCCGCCTGACACATCAGGTCGTGACCCGACGGAGCACCGCGTCCGCCAGGACCTCTGCGGCGGTCGGCACCACCTCGAGGTACAGCTCCGGGGCCGTCGCGTCGACCTCGATCACCTGCGGGTTGCCCAGATCGTCGTCGACGAGGTCAACGCGCGCGTAGAGCAGGTCGACACCGATCGCGTCGACGACCCAGCGGGCCAGTGCGACCGTATCGGCGTCGGCCGGTTCAACGGCGACGGCGCGGTCACGGTCGCCGGCCGACGCACCGGTGCCCGCGGCCACGCGGACCGTGTGCGTGACCTGACCGTCAACGACGATCACCGATCGGCGACCCGCCACCTCGACGCCACTGAGGTAGGGCTGGACAAGTACATCACCGCGGGTGAGCAAGGTGTCCAGGTGTCGTTGACCCGCCGCCATGTCCGTCGGCCCTTCGGCGACCACGACGCGCTTCACGCCGGGAGCCGTGCCCGGTACCGCTGCCTTCAGCACGACGTCGGACCATCCGCGGAAGCTCAGTAGTTGGCCCAGATCGACCCGATCACCCTGGGCGGTCCACGCTGTCGGCACGACCGGCGCTCCTCGTTCCTCGAGTTCCAGCAGGTAGGACCGGTGCGTATTCCAGCGCAGGACGTCGGGCGGGTTCCACAGCGCGGTCGCCGCACCCACCCGCTGGGCGGATGCCAGCAAGGCGTCGCGTCCCAGCGCCGGTGTGCCGGTGGATCGGATGACAGCGGCGTCGTACCGGGACCAGTCGACGGGCGGCTCGTCCCAGCCGACCGAGCTGACCTCGACGTCCCGTCGTTCAAGAGCGGCGGCGAGCGGCGTATCCGATGCCCCGGGCCGTCCAGACACCAGAGCGACCCGGGACACGGAAACCTCCACCGACGGCGCGCGGGCAGGTTCGCCCCGCGGACCCGGCAGACTACTCACCAGGGGGTAGCGCGTGGTCGCCCGCCGGCACGGGAGGATGGTCATGCCGCCCGGGCAACCCCCTCAGCGGTCGGGCAGGAAGGGAAGCGACGACCGGACCTCGGCGACGACCGAGGCCTCGACGTCCGCGGTCACGAGCGTCTCTGCTTTGGCACCCGCGGCCAATGTCTCGCCCAGCGGATCGATGATCCGGCTGTCCCCGGCGTAGTCCAGGCCCCCACCGCTGCCGACCCGGTTCGCCGCGACGACGTACGCCTGGTTCTCGATGGCTCGGGCCGAGAGCAGGGCCTGCCAATGGCTGCGTCTGGCGGCCGGCCAGTTGGCCACCACCAGGTAGGCGTCGACGTCCGGTGCCACCCGCCAGTACTGGTCAGCGAACCGCAGGTCATAGCAGACACTCAGGCTCCAGCGGACCCCTTCGAGCTCCACGATGACATCGCGGCTCCCGGGGCGGAACTGGTCGTCCTCCCCGCCGTACCGGAAACGATGGATCTTGTCGTATCGGTCCAGCGTGCCGCGCGGTCCCGCGACCAACAGACTGTTGGTCGGACGCTCCTGCCCCGGATCGAGCACGACGACGGAGCCCGCGATCCACGCGTCGTGCTCCGCGGCACGTTCCTGCATCCACGTCACCGTGGGCCCGTCGACCGGCTCCGCGGTCCGGTCCGTCCGTGCGGAGAACCCGGTGGCGAACATCTCGGTCAGCACGATCAACCGGGCTCCACTGGCCGCCGCCGCGGCGACCTGGGGTTGCACATGGGCGCGGGTCGCCGCGGCATCCTCCCAGACGATGTCGTGTTGGATCGCCGTCACGCGCACGGGCAAGCCCTTTCCATGGTCGGTTGATGATCAGGGTGCCAGCGCTCCGGCCAGCCTGCGTAGCCCTTCGCGGAGTACATCGTCCTGTTTGCAGAAGGCGAACCGCACCAGCGGGTCCACGCCGTCGCCGTCACGGACGAAGGCCGACACGGGGACGGCGGCGACGCCGACGGCAGCGGGCGCCCATCGGCAGAAGGCCTCACCGGCACCCCGCCCGAACGCCGAGACATCCGCGACGAGGAAGTACGTCGCAGCGGATCCCATGACGGGAAGGCCGAGTTCCGCCAACCCGTCGTGCAACAGATCCCGGCGGTGTTGGTGCGTCGCCGCGAGCCGGTCGTACGTGGCGTCGGGCAACGACAGGGCGTGCGCGACCGCGTGCTGCAGAGGGGTGCCCCCGGCGAAAGACAGGAACTGCTTGGTCGTGCGTAGCGCGGCGGTCAGCGCCCGCGGGGCGCACGCCCATCCGATCTTCCATCCGGTCGCCGAGAAGGTCTTGCCGGCGCTGGAGATGGTCACCGTCCGGTCGCGCATGCCCGGATAGCCGGCCAGCGGTAGGTGCCGACCGTCGTACACGAGGTGCTCGTACACCTCGTCGGTGATGGCGACCAGGTCCCGTGCCACGCAGACGGCGGCGATACCGGCCAGTTCGTCGTTCGACAGGACCGTACCCGTGGGGTTGTGCGGCGAATTGACGAGCACCGCCCGGGTCCGCGGCCCGACGGCCGCAGCGAAACGGTCCAGATCCAACCGCCATCCCGCATCGAGGTCGCCGCGTGCCGGCGGTGTCAACGGCACCGGGCGTGCCACCGCCCCCGCCAGGGCGATGACCGCGGTGTATGCGTCGTAGGTGGGTTCGAGAACCACCACCTCGTCGCCCGCTTCGCACAGCGCCAGCACGGTCGCCGCGACCGCCTCGGTCGCACCGAACGTGACGGTCACCTCGTCATCGGGGTCGTAGACGAGGTCATAGAAGCGTCGTTGGTGCGCCGCAATCGCCTGGCGCAGGGCGGGAACGCCCGGACCGGGTGCGTACTGGTGGTGACCCGCATCGAGCGCTTCGTGCGCCGCGGCCACGACCTCGTCCGGTGGGTCCTGATCCGGAAATCCCTGCCCGAGGTTGACCGCATCGTGCCTCACGGCCAACGCCGTCATCTCGCTGAAGATCGTGGTCCCGAATCCCCGCATGCGGTCGACCAGCTCGGGTGCGCCTTCTCCGGTGGGGGTTGCGGTCATGGGGTACCTCGACGTCGGGGCACGCTCAGTCACGGCCGGCGGGTCGTCGGCGTCACGCCGCTGAGCGGCTCGAGCCCACGTAGCCCGTTCCACATCAGGTTGACGACGTGCGCGGCGACCAGCTCACGCGGTTGCGTGCGGTGATCGAGCCACCACTCGCCGACCAGGGCCACGGCACCGACCAACATCAGCGCGTACATCGGCGCCGTGTGCTCGTCGAAACCCCGGTCCCCGAACTCTTCGATGAGCAGCACCTCGGCGCGCGTTGCCACATCGGAGATGACCGATGCGAAGGACCCGCCGTTCATTCCCGAGGGGGCGTCACGCACCAGGACGCGGAAGCCGTCCTCCCGATCCTCGATGTAGGTCAGGAAGGCGTCGGCAGCTCGTTCGGCGATCAGGCGCGGATGCTTCTGCGTGAACGCGCCAGCCAGGGAGGTGGTGAGGTGCCGGATCTCGCGATCGACGACCACCGCGTACAGGCCCTCCTTGCCGCCGAAGTGCTGATACACGACCGGCTTGGATACGCCGGCACGCTCAGCGATCTCCTCGATCGACGTCGCTTCGTAGCCCTTTTCGGCCAGCAGCGACCGAGCGACACCGACCAATTGCTCGCGTCGCTCCTGGCCGGTCATCCGGACCCGTTTGGCCGAAGCCACCCGCACTCCTCGTCTCCACGATCAGTCCGCCACCGGTTCTCGCGGCGAGGACACCCGCGTCATGCGGGCTCCCACTGTAGTTGCCGGCCCGGGCCGTGCGGGCGCCGCCGAGCCGAACGGCGGGCGGAGCTACGCGGCCGTGGTCGATCCCCCGACCCGCCGTCGAGGACGGGTCCGCCGTGCCATCTGGGTCGCACTCGGCACCTTGATGTCGCGGGCGAGGCCGACGATCGAGAGGGTCTTGATGACGATCCAGGAACTGTCCAACTCCCACCACCGCAGGCCGTGCCGAGCCGAGGCGGGAAAGGCGTGGTGGGCGTTGTGCCAACCCTCACCGAAGCCCAGCAGGGCCATGACGGGATTGTTGCGGGCCTCGTCGTGCGACTCGAACGGCCGAGTCCCGAAGACGTGACAGATCGAGTTGATCGACCAGGTGACGTGGTGCAGCAGGAAGATGCGTACCAGGCCGCCCCAGAGGAACCCCGTGAGCGCGCCGGTGAATGACCACGTGATGAGCCCACCGAGGACCGCCGGCAGGGCGAAGGAGGCGATCACGATGTGCGGGAACCAACGGGACACCCGGGCGATCGCCGGATCCTTCAGCAGGTCCGGCGCCCAGGCCGTCTGCACGGTTCCGTCCGGAGAGAACAACCAGCCGAGGTGCGCGTACCACAGCCCACGCAGCAGGCCGACGGTTCCGCCGGCGGAGTCCACGTGGGGCGAGTGCGGGTCTCCGATCTGGTCGGAGTAGGCGTGGTGGCGCCGGTGCGTGGCGACCCAGTCGATGACCGAACCCTGGATGGCTAGTGAGCCGGCGACCGCGAAGGCGACCCGAACGGGCGTCGGAGCCTTGAAACTCTGGTGGGTGAACAGCCGATGGAAGCCGACGGTGATCCCGAGCCCGGTGACGACGTAGAAGCCCAGGAACAGGCCGAGGTCGACAGAACTCATGCCCCACCCCCAGGCCGCCCAGATCGCCAGACCGACGCCCAGCAGGGGCAGAACCGTCGCGATGAGCATCGCGACCCGTTGCCAGAACAGTGCACGGGGGCCGGCGATGGTGATGCCCCGCAGCGTCGGGGTCTCGTCCAGAACGGTCGGGGGGGCGGCGAGTTGGGACACCAGGGACCTCGCAAGGGGAAGTGAAACGTCGTGTTAACGACGGCGGCATGGACCTACGCAAGCGTAACTTACGGTTCCGTAGGTGCTGTGCCAAGCTGCCGGACGTCCCGGCGCTGCTTCCGGCCGCAGACCGCACGACCACGAGCGATAGCGTGGACTCGACCACGCACGACCGCGCGGTCTTCGATCACCGTCCGTCCCGGCGTCGATCCCCTCGGCGTTGTCGTCTCCTTCAGGGTGCCCGTGCCGTCACAACCAGACCGCCAGTTCCGGACCGTCCTCGAGCACGCCCGGACCATCGTTTTCGACACGCTCAACGGTCTGACCGCCCACCTCGTCGCCCGCGCCGGAAAGATCGGGGCGGACGCCAAAGCGGACGGCACACCGGTCACCGCCGCGGACTACGAGGTCGACGACCGCCTGGCTCGTGCGATCGGCGCGAGGTTTCCGGACCACGGCATCCTGAGCGAGGAGCGGGACACGGTGGCCCCGGATCGCGAATGGACGTGGATCATCGATCCGATCGACGGCACCTCGAACTTCATGGCAGGCCTGCCATGGTGGTGTGTGTCGGTGGCACTCGCCTTCCAGGGTGTTCCGGTCCTCGGGATCATCGACGCCCCCGCACTCGACCGACGCTACGTCGCGGCCCGCGGACAGGGAGCGACATGCCACGGGCGGCGGTTGTCGGTCCGGCCGCCGGTCGACTGGCGGTCGGCGGCCCACGCCTACCTGCCGGTGATGCTGACCACTGGCACCGCCCGCCGGGCGCGGGCAGCGGGTCTGCGCCTCAATCCCCGGGTGATGGGCTCGACGGCATTGGATCTGGCGGTGGTCGGTGACGGGACCGCCGTGGCCTCGGTCGCGGTGGCCCCCCACATCTGGGACGTCGCCGCCGGCATGGTGATCGTTGAGGAAGCCGGAGGTGCGCTCGTGACGCCGACCGGCGGTCCGTGGCTACCACTGACGGCGGGGGTCGACCATACGCAGGTGTCGGTCACCACAGCGGCAGCCGGCGAGGCCGACTACGCGACGCGGTTGGTCCAAACGCTGCTCGCTCAGCCATAACCGGCGATCGCGCTACGCGGACACCGAGGCCAGCACGTCGTAGATCGGGTCATCCCCGGCCACCACTTCGAACGTCGCACCGATGGTGTTCGGGAACGCGAGGCAGGCGACCATCGTCGCCGCGACATCGGCCCGAGGTATGGATCCCCGGTCGGCCAGTGACGGGACGCCGAGTCTGACCCGACCCGTCCCAGCGTCATCGGTGAGGCCGCCCGGCCGCACGACCGTGGCCTGCAGGCCGCTGGCCAGCAGCAGCCGATCGGCCGCGTGCTTGGCGGCCAG
>JBDNIX010000348.1:0-14236 GCA_041688045.1 Nitriliruptoraceae bacterium | reverse complement strand
TGTTCCTGGGCTCGCTGTTCTGGGATCCGATCGCATTCACCGGGGTCGTGGCGCTGGTCATAGTGGTCGCGATCATCGAGGCGCATCGGGTCTTGCGCGTGGTGGGCTACCCGCTGCAGGTCCCGGTGCTGTTGCTGGCGACCGTCGTGATGCTGTTCGGCGCGTACCAGTTCGGCCACACCGGGCAGGCCATCGGTGTGCTCGTGCTGTTCGTGGGGACCCTGCTCTGGCAGCTCATCGACGGAACGCGGGACACCGCCGTTCACGCCATGGCGACCACCGTGTTCTTCGGACTGTGGGTGGGTTTCCTGGGCTCGTTCGCGGTCCTGCTGGTCCGACAGCCCGGCGTCGGCGTGGTCGCGGTCGTAGCCGTGATCGGTGCGGCGATCCTCGCTGACATCGGCGGGTATGCCTTCGGTGTGACGTTCGGACGGCACAAACTGGCTCCGCGCGTGAGTCCCAACAAGTCCTGGGAGGGACTGATCGGTGGCCTCTTGGTCGCCACCGTGGCCGGCGCGATCATCCTGCCGCTGCTCGACGAGCAGTTCACGCCGCTCATCGGTGCGACGATCGCCGTCGCAGCAGCCGCAGCGTCCGCCGTCGGCGATCTCGCAGAGTCGATGATCAAGCGCGATCTCGGGGTCAAGGATCTGGGGGGCGTGCTGCCGGGGCACGGAGGCATTCTGGACCGCGTCGATGGGATCCTCCTGGCGCTGCCCGTCGGCTACGTCGCCGCCGCGCTCCTGCTCTGAAGGCGACGATGCGTGCGGACGGCGGCGGGGTCGGGACAGCTGGATCGAGGTGGCTCGAGCCGCCAACGTCGGCGGACTCCTGCCGTACCCTCACCGCACGACCGTTGACCGCAGCCATCGCCATCGTCCGCGTTGCTGGTCTCATCTGCTGAGGTACCTCGTGCCCGACACGCTTGCACCCATCGATCCCTACTCGCTGACGCGGGAGGCTCTGGCCGACCTGGTCGCCCAACTCGGGCAGCCCGGCTATCGCGTCGACCAGATCCGGTCCTGGCTGGTGCGAGGGATCGATGACCCCGAAGAGATGACCGACCTGCCCAAGGACCTGCGCACCACGTTGGCGGGGCGGTTCGCGCCGGCCCGTCCGGAACTCATCGATCACCGGGTCGCGGATGACGGTCACACCCACAAACTGCTGCTGCGGTTTCCCGACGGGGAAGCCATCGAAACCGTGCTCATGCTCTATCCGCGCCGTGCAACGGTCTGCATCTCGACGCAGGCCGGCTGCGCCTTGGGGTGCCCGTTCTGTGCCACGGGTCAGGCGGGGTTCCGCCGCCAGCTGACGGCCGGGGAGGTGATCCGGCAGGTGGTGGTCGCCGACGCCGCCCTGCGGTCGGGTGCGATCGCTGGCGAGCATCTCCCGACGGACGCTCCGGACCACATCACCAACGTGGTCTACATGGGTATGGGGGAGCCGCTCGCCAATCTCCCCGCCACCCTGGCAAGCGTCGTCTGGCTCCACGACCCGGAGGGTTTCAACCTGTCGGCCCGCAGCATCACCGTGTCCACCGTGGGGCTGGTCCCGGGCATCAAACGGCTGCAGGAGCTGGATCTGCCGATCACCCTGGCGGTCAGCCTGCATGCTGCCACCGACGACCTGCGCGACGAACTCGTGCCCATCAACGTCACCCATCCGCTGACCGAACTCGAGCAGGCGGTCCGGGACTACCGCACGGCCACCAATCGGCGGGCCTCGATCGAGTGGTGTCTGATCGGTGACGTCAACGACAGCGACCTGCAGGCCGACCGTCTGGCGGCGATCGCCCGCCGACTCCGCGCCCACGTCAATGTCATCCCGATGAACCCGACTCCCGGGGTGCGCTGGAAGGAGCCGTCCTCATCGCGCACCCGTGCCTTCGTTGACCGGGTCAGCTCGCGCGGTGTGGAAATCACGTTGCGGGACACGCGCGGACGTGATGCCGACGCCGCGTGCGGTCAGCTGTTGGCGTCCTACACACTCGGTGGGGGCTCACGCCTTCCGGCGGCGGTCGGGGCCGCGGAACGCGTGGACGCCCTTCACCCGGGCGAGGCTGCGCCGTGACCCGCCAACGGATAGTGCTGCTCGGCTCCACGGGTTCGATCGGGACGCAGACGCTGGAGGTCATAGCGGCGTACCCCGATCGCTTCGAGGTGGTCGGGTTGGCCGCCGGTCTCGACACGAAGGCCCTGGTCAAGCAGGCGGACGACCTCGGCGTGACCCGTGTCGCGGTTGGTGACCGAGCTGCGGCCAGATCCCTGGCGACACAACGCCATGATCTGGAGGTTCTGGACGGCCCCGAAGGTGTTGCGACCCTGGCGACGGTGACTGCGGACCTGGTCGTCAACGGCATCACCGGCGCTGTCGGGCTCGAACCGACCCTGGCCGCTCTTGGCGCCGGAACCCGGGTGGCTCTGGCGAACAAGGAGAGCCTCATCATCGGCGGGGAGGTCGTGATCGCCGCGGCGGAGGCGGCAGGTGGCCGTGAGAGCCATCTCATCCCGGTGGACTCGGAACATTCGGCGCTGGCGCAGTGTCTGCGCGGTGGCCGGCGCGACGAGGTCGCCCGGCTGGTCCTGACCGCCAGCGGCGGGCCGTTCCGCGGGTGGTCGCGCGAGGATCTGGCCGGTGTCACGGCCGACCAGGCGCTGGCTCACCCCACCTGGCAGATGGGCCCGGTCATCACCGTCAATTCGGCGACGTTGATGAACAAGGGGCTGGAACTGATCGAGGCGCAGTTGCTGTTCGACCGGTCCTGGGACGACCTCGAGGTCGTCGTGCACCCGCAGTCCGTGGTGCATTCGATGGTCGAGTTCGTCGATGGCTCGACCCTGGCGCAGCTGTCCCCTCCGGACATGCGCCTGCCTATCCAACTCGCGCTCGCTTGGCCGGATCGGCTGGGCCCGGCCTTCACGGCGTGCGACTGGACACAAGCGTCGGAGCTCACGTTCGAATCGGTTGACCGCACGACGTTCCCGGCGCTCGACCTGGCCGAACACGCCGGCCGTCGCGCAGGCACGTTCCCGGCGGTGCTGAATGCGGCCAACGAGGTCGCCGTCGCCGCGTTCCTCGAGGGCGAACTGGGCTTCCTCGACATTGCCGAGGCGGTCGACACCTGTCTGGCCGATTGGGACCGGCACGCACCGACGGGCACCATCGAGGTGACCGATGTCCTGCAAGCCGACGCATGGGCACGCAAGCGGACGGATGCACTGCTCGGACAGCAGGGGTTGCGATGACCGGCGGATGGGCCATCACGGCTTTCGTGATCGCGATCATCGTGGCCATCATGGTCCACGAACTCGGACACTTCCTGACCGCCAAGTGGTTCGGGATGAAGGCGGATCGCTACTTCCTGGGGTTCGGCCCCACGCTGTGGTCGACGCGACGCGGCGAAACCGAGTACGGCGTCAAAGCCCTGCCCCTCGGTGGCTTCGTCCGGATCTGCGGCATGTCTCCGGTCGACGAACGTCGTCCGTCCCTGATGGATGCCGTGTTCCCGGGCACCGGTGAGCTCACCGAGGCGTCGTTCGTCGCGCTGGACCGCGAACTCAAGGATCGGGGAACGCCGCCCGACCGGGTCGAACACATCCTGCGGCGCACGCGCGCGACCCTCCAGGCCGCACCGGTCGTGTCGTCGGGCCAGGCGGTCCCGGATTCGTCCGATGCCCGGGACGTCCTGCGCGAAGTCGTGCTGACCGAGGTCGAGGAGACCGGGCGGCACGGCGACCTGCGTCATCGCCTCCTCCATGGCGATGAGGGCCGCTTCTTCACCGACCGCCCGGCCTGGCAGCGGGCCATCGTGCTGGCCGCCGGGTCGGCCATGCACTTCGTGATGGCGATCCTGGTCCTGTTCGCCGCCTATGCGCTGTTGCCGCAGTGGACGGGCGACATCGAACCGGTCGTCTCCATCGTCCAGGCCGGCAGTCCGGCGGACGAAGCCGGCTTGGAGCCGGGGGACCGGCTACTCGCGGTCGATGGAGTGCGTAGCGATCAGTACGACGTGCTCACCGACGTCATCCGCGACCGTCCGGGGCAGGTCACGGAGTTCCTCATCGACCGTGGCGCCGAAGAACGCTCGATCACGATCACCCCCCGGTCCGTTGAGGATCCAGAAACGGGCGAGAGCATCGGACAGGTCGGTTTCACTCCCAGCCGCGAGGAGGTCCGGGTCGGCCCTGTCGACGCGCTCGAACAGGCGTTGGTGGGGGACCCCGGCCCGGGCACACCAGGCGGTTTCGTGCCGATGTTCACCGGTTCCATTTCTGCCCTGACGTCGGTGTTCAGCCCGTCCGGGCTGGCTGACATCTTCCAGCAGGCGACCGGTCAGGAGGAACGTGGTGTCGAGGGTGCGGTGTCCCTGGTCGGGGCGGCATCGTTGGCGGGCCAGGTCAGTGGTGGCGCACTCGGGCTGATCCTGTTCGCGGGCTTGTTCGCTGCGGTGAACGTGTTCATCGGCATCTTCAACCTCGTGCCGCTCCCCCCGCTGGACGGTGGGCACCTGGCCGTGCTGGGCATCGAGCGGTCCGTCAACGCCGCGCGTCGCCTACGGGGCAAGCCGGCTGACTACACCGTGGATCCGCGAGCCTCCGCGGCCGTCGCGATTCCGGTCATCGGTGTGTTGCTCGTGTTCATGGTGTTGCTCCTGTGGCTCGATATCACGGATCCGATCCGCCTCTAGCGGAGTGTGACTGGCCGGAGGGTCGCGGAGACCCGCTCGTGGCGACCACCCGTCACCGGTAGCCTCGGTACCGAACCTCAGGGGACAAGGCGCTGCATCCTGGCGGTTTGCCGCTCGCCATCCCCTCGCCGCGCGAAGGCTGTTTCGTGACCACCTCGTTGCCCATCCTGCCGACCGGTCCCACATCGTCTCCCGATTCGCCCGGACCCGTGCGCCGTGCGACCCGCAAGATCCGCCTCGGGCCCATCGAGGTCGGCGGTGACGCACCGATCAGCGTGCAGACCATGACGGTCACGCCGACCCACGAGGCCGACCTCACCCTGCAGGCGATCGCGGCCGCCCAGGCCGCCGGCGCCGATGTCGTGCGGGTGGCGGTGCCCCGCAAGGAGGACGCCGAGGCACTGCCCTATATCGCCGAACACGCCCGCATCCCGATCATCGCCGACATCCACTTCCAGTGGAAGTACGCCGTCATGGCCATCGAAGCGGGCTGTGCCGGCGTGCGTATCAACCCGGGCAACATCAAGAAGCACGACAAGGTCGCTCTGCTCGGCCAGATGGCCAACGATGCGGGCGTGGCCATCCGTATCGGCGTCAATGGCGGCTCGCTCGAACAGGCCATCCTTGACGAATTCGGTGGACCTACCCCGCAAGCCATGGTCGAATCCGCTATCCGTGAGGCCCGCCTGCTCGAGGACGTCGGCTTCTACGACACCAAGATCTCTGTCAAGCACTCGGATCCGTGGGTGATGATCCAGACCTACCGGATGCTCGCGGACCGCACGGATTACCCGCTGCACCTCGGTGTCACCGAAGCTGGTCCGTTGAAGACCGGATCGATCAAGTCGGCGGTCGGCATCGGGTCCCTGCTGGCTGAGGGGATCGGCGACACCATCCGCGTGTCGCTGTCCGCCGACCCGGTCGAGGAGGTCAAGGCCGGCATCGCCATCCTGGAGTCCCTCCACCTGCGCCAGCGTGGCTTGGACGTGGTGTCGTGTCCCTCCTGCGGTCGCGCCCAGGTGGACGTGTGGACCCTGGCCGAGGACGTGCAGAAGGGCCTCGAGGGAATCGAAGCGCCGCTTCGTGTCGCCGTCATGGGCTGTGTCGTCAACGGGCCCGGCGAAGCACGGGAAGCGGACCTTGGCGTCGCCGCCGGCAACGGGAAGGGCGACATCATCAAGAAGGGCGAGAAGATCGCCACCGTGCGCGAAGAGGACATCGTCGAGGCCCTCGTGCACTACGCCACCGAAATGGCCGAGGAGATCCGTGCCGAACGTGGCGAAGGCAGCCCCGTCGTCGCCTGACACATCGGCGGACGGGTCCCGACCGAGTGACGCGTCGGACGCGCACGGACCTTGCCACCCTGGCAGGCCGGACCGGGTCGTGCTACCGTCGACCGAGCGCAGCGGGCCATGGTTGGCCCGCTCCGTCACGTTCGGCCCCAGACGCGCCTGCCTCCACGCGAGAACCGACCGGTGAGGCGGATCAGACAACGGACCTCCGACGCGGCGGCCGGCCCGTATGGGCCGGCCGTTCCCGTACGCCAGTCGGTCGCCCCCTATCGGCGACGACCGACCCGCAGATCGAACCGACCCGCAGATCGAACCGACCCGCAGATCGAACCGACCCGCAGATCGAATTGACCGACAAGGTGCAGCCATGACGCGACACGAGACCGGGCCCCTGCCCGACCGTGTGCGTGAGCTGGCGCAGCCGTTGGTCGAACCGTTGGGCATCGAGTTGATCGAGGTCGAAGTGACCGGTCCGGGCAACCGACCGCTGGTGAGGGTCATCGTCGACACCGCCGATCTGTCCGCGCCGACCGGAGTCGACGTCGACGACATCGCGACGGTCTCGCGCCAGCTCGGCGACCGCCTGGATGAGGACGTCCTGCTCGACGCGGCGTACACGCTCGAGGTGACCTCGACCGGCGCCGACCGACCCCTGACGACCTACCGCGACTTCGCCCGCAACGTGGGCCGTGACGTACGCATCCAACGACGTACCGACGACGCTGGTGACGCCGCCGCGCCGGATCCCGACGAGGTGGCCGGACAACTCATCGACGTCACCGACGACGCGGTCACGCTCGACGCCGACGGCGCCGAGCTCAAGATCCCGTTCACGGACCTGGATCACGGCAAGGTCGTGCTGCCATGGTGACCGCTAAGGAGGGTCAACGATGAAGATCGACCTTGACGCCCTACGCCAGATCGAGCGGGAGAAGGGCCTGGATTTCCACACCGTCGTGGAAGCGTTCGAGACCGCGATGGCTTCGTCCTACAAGCGTTCCAACAACGCGGTCGCGGACGAAGCCCGGGTCACGGTCGACCGTGTCTCCGGTGAGGTGACCCTCTACGCCCAGGAACTGGACGACGACGGCAACGTCGTCTCGGAGTGGCGGGAGGAGCCCACCGACTTCGGTCGGATCGTGGCACAGACCGCCAAGCAGGTGCTGTTGCAGCGGCTGCGTGAAGCGGAGCGCGAGGCGACCTACGGTGAGTTCGTCGGCCGCGAGGGTGACATCGTCGCCGGGCAGATCAGCCAGCAGGGCAACGTCACGCTGATCGAGCTCGGACGGACGGAAGCGCTGCTGCCCTACGCGGAGCAGATCCCCAACGAACGGCTCGAGCACGGGGCGTTCAGCCGCGCGGTGGTCATCGAGGTGCGCAAGCAGCTCCGCGGTGCACAGATCGTCGCCTCACGGACCCACCCCGCCCTGGTCGTCGGCCTGTTCGCGCTCGAGGTGCCGGAGGTCGAAGAGGGGATCGTCGAGATCAAGGGGATCGCCCGGGAGGCCGGTCACCGCACCAAGGTGGCGGTGATGTCCAACGACCCCGACGTCGACCCGGTCGGCGCGTGTGTCGGACCCGGCGGGCAGCGTGCGCGCAGCGTGCAGAAGGAACTGCATGCCGACGAGATGGAACGCATCGACATCGTCCGCTGGGCCGATGAGCCCGAAGAGCTGGTTGGCAATGCGCTTTCACCGGCCAAGGTGTCCAACGTCTACCTCTATCCGGACGACGGCACCGCGATGGTGATCGTCCCGGACTACCAGTTGTCGTTGGCCATCGGTCGCGAAGGGCAGAACGCCAGGCTCGCGGCACGCCTCACCGGCTGGCGCATCGACATCAAGTCGGAAACGCAGTTCGCCGAGGAACAGCGCGCCTTCCAGGAGGCGTTCGACGCAGGCCTGATCGACGAATACGGCAATCCGTTGACCGAAGAGGGCGAGCGGGCCATCGCCTCGGCGGTGGAGTCCGCCCAGGCGGTCCGTGACAGCGTGCTCGAGGACGAGTCCGGCGATGACGACTCGGTGGCCACGGCCGCCGACGGGGCGATGGCGGTCGCCGAGCCGGAGTCGGAGGCGCCTGCTGTCCCGGCCGAGCCGACGCCGCCACGGCCGGCCGCCCCCAGTCCGCCGGAGGGCGACGCCTAGTCCCTTGCACCCGGTGCCGGTGCCGCCCGACGGGCGGATCCGGCGCGGTCACATCGGTGTCCGGTCGCGGCCTGTTGTGAGCAACGACCTGACGAGGAGCACGAAGGAAGTACCCTTGAGTCGCGGAGCGACCCGATCACCGGTCCGGACATGCGTCGGCTGCCGGAGTGCCCGTCCCCAGGACGACCTCCGACGGTTGGCCCGTACCCCCGATGGGGTCCGTTTCGATCCGGAACGGCGTCTGCCCGGTCGCGGCGCCTACCTCTGCCCCCGACCCACCTGCATCGACGCGGCCAGCCGCCGCGCTGCCACAGGTCTTCACCGCGCACTTCGCGGTGGCACCGACCAAGAGCTCCGAGCAGCGCTCGAAGCCCTTCGGGCCGAGGTATCCGAAAACCCGCAAGGTGTGCATCACCAGGTCCCACAGGGGACCGTGAGGAGCGAGAGCGCGTGAGCACCAAGGTTCGCGTTTACGAACTGGCCAAAGAGAGCGGCCTCCCCAACAAGGAGGTCCTCCGCCGCCTGTCCGAACTCGGCGTCGACGCCAAGAGTCATTCGTCGTCCGTCGCCGACAACGACGCGGCGAAGTTCCGCGATTCCCTCGGTAAGTCCGAGGCGGAGCGTCGGGCTGAGGCCGAGGCGAAGGCCAAGAAGGAGCAGGCGGAACTCGAGCGTTACCGCTCGATGCAGGCCGCCGCGCCGCCGGAGCAGAAGAAGGCGGCCAAGGTTCTGCCGCCACATCTCCGCGAACAGCAGGAGGCCGCCGCGGCATCGTCCGCCGGCGCTCCCGCGGCCGAGGACGCGGACACGGCCGATGCCGCGGCACCCGCGGCGCAGGCCGGTCCTGCGGATGACACGGCTCCTGCTCCGGCCGCCGAGTTGCCCACGGACGGTGAGGGCACGGAACCGACCGCCGAGGCGGGCACGCCGTCCTCCGTTCCCCGGATGCCGGGAGCGCCGCCACCTCGCCTGAAGCCAGGTGAGGTGCCGCTGCGCCCGCCGCCCGCCAAAGGCCCCAAGCCCCCCTCCACGGTGACCGGCGATGCGCCGACGCCCGTGCGCCGCGAGAACCAGGTCCTGCCTCAGGAGGGCTCCGGACGTCGATCCATCCCGCCGCCGCTGCGCCAGGCGCCGCCGCGGCGTGAGACCCCGCCACCGGCCGCTCCCGGAAGAGGACAGCCCCCGGCACGGACCGGAGGTCCCGCCGGCGCTGGCGCGCCCGGAGGTTCGCGCGGCCGACCGCCAGCGCCCGGAGGCAACTCGCCGTACCGCCAGGCTCCCAACCGTGGCGGGCCGGGTGGCCCGCCCGCGGGCCGGAGTGCGCCCGGTGGTCGTGGCGGTCCCAGCGGCACCGGTGGTCCCAACAGCGGCAAGACGCGCCGCAAGAAGAAGGAAAAGCAGAGTCCCGCGGAGCAGGAGCTGTCGCGTGGGCCGATGCGCCGCGATGTTCCGCTCGAGGACCAGATCACCGTCGACCGCGTCGAGGTCCTGTCCGGCATCACCGTCGGCGAACTCGCCGACAAGCTCGGTGTCGGCGGCGCCGCCCTGGTCAAGAAGCTGTTCGAGATGGGCGAGATGGCCACCGTGCAGCAGTCACTGCCGGACGACACGGTGCAGATCATCGGCGCCGACCTCAGCGTCGACGTGCACTTGCTCTCCGAAGAAGAGCTCGAGTTCGGCGTCGAGGCGCCGGAGTCACCCGAGAACCTGGTTCCGCGACCACCGGTCATCACCGTCATGGGGCACGTCGACCACGGCAAGACGTTGTTGCTGGACGCCATCCGCTCCACCGACGTCGTGTCGGGGGAGGCCGGGGGGATCACCCAGCACATCGGTGCGTACCAGATCTCCAAGGACGACCGGCTGATCACCTTCATCGACACCCCGGGTCACGAGGCCTTCACGGCCATGCGCGCCCGTGGTGCCCAGGTCACCGACGTCGCGATCCTGGTGGTCGCGGCCAACGATGGCGTCATGCCCCAGACCCAGGAGGCGATCGCCCACATCAAGGCCGCGGAGGTGCCGGTCGTCGTCGCCATCAACAAGATGGACGTCGAAGGCGCCGATCCCGTCCGGGTCAAGACGCAGCTCACCGAACACGATCTCGTCGCCGAGGACTTCGGTGGGGACGTGCCGATGGTCGAGGTATCGGCCATGACCAAGCAGGGGCTCGATGACCTGCTGGAGGTCGTGCTGCTGCAGGCCGACGTGCTCGAGCTGCAGGCCAACCCGAACAAGGATGCTCGTGGACGGGTCGTCGAGGCACACCTCGACAAGGGCCGTGGTCCGGTGGCCACCCTGCTGGTGCAGGGCGGCACGCTCAAGCGTGGAGACATCCTGGTTGCCGGAACAGCGGACGGCAAGATCCGGGCCATGTTCAACGAACACGGTGAACAGGTCGTCGAGGCCGAGCCGGCGCGTCCGGTCCAGGTCATCGGCCTGAACGAGGTCCCGGAGGCCGGCGACGAGTTCCGTGTCGTCTCGGCGGAGCGGTTCGCACGCGACGTCGCGCAACGTCGTTCGGCACGGGACCGACGCAAGGAGCTGGCAGAACGCCGGCCCACCACCCTGGAGGAATTCACCTCCGCGGTGCAGGCGGGCGACAAGGCCACGCTCAACGTCATCATCAAGGCGGACGTGTCCGGCTCCGCCGAGGCGCTCGAGGACGCCCTGGTCAAGCTCGAACTTGAGGAGGTGCAGGTCCGCGTCATCTCCAAGGGCGTCGGTGCCATCACCCAGGGCGACGTTCGGTTGGCCGAAGCATCGGACGCCATCATCGTGGCGTTCAACGTCCGTCCGGGCGCCAACGCCCGCGAGGAGCTCGACCGCTCCGGCGTCGACCTGCGTACCTACCGCATCATCTACGAGGCGATCGACGACATCGAGCGTGCCGTCAAGGGGCTGCTCGCCCCGGAATTCCGCGAGCAGGCCGTCGGCGAGGCCGAGGTCCGCGAGGTCTTCAAGGTGCCCAAGATCGGGTTCGTGTTCGGCTGCATGGTCACGCGCGGCGAGATCAAGCGCGAGGCCGGCGTGCGCGTCATCCGCGAAGGCGTCGTGATCGCCGAGGACACCATGACCTCGTTGCGCCGCTTCAAGGATGACGTGCGTGAGGTTCGCGAAGGCTTCGAGTGCGGCATCGGGCTGGACAAGTTCCAGGATGTGAAGGAAGGCGACGTGTTCGAGGCCTACGAGACCGTGGAGGTCGCCCGGGACTGATGACGCCGGTCGCGCAGATCGCCGCGAGACGCCACCCGGGCGTCCGCCCAGGCCGTGAGGCAGGTTCACCCGTGAGCACGGATGACGGCAGGGTCCATTTCGGGGTCGCCCGCGTGGATCTGTACCTGCCCGGCCTGGGCAGTCTGAAGGCCAAGCGATCGTTGTTGCGCCGCACGGAAGCCGCCCTGCAGCGCGATCTCGGCTGTTCCGTGGCCGAGGTCGGCGGTCAGGACCTGTGGCAACGGGCGGTGCTCGGCGTGGCGATCGCCGCGTCGTCCGCCACGGGCGTGGATCGTGTTCTCGACCGCATCAGGGCCATCATCGAACGTGACCCCCGCATCCAGGTCCTGGCGGTGTCCGACCTGGCCGATCACCTGGATGCCGACCTCGGCGACGGCCCGCTGCTGCCCCCGGAGCCGCGCTCTGACACCCTGCCCACCTCGACGATCCACCCCGACGACGGAGTCACCGTGGCGCGCAAACGCAATCCTCGAGTCGACCGCGACGTGCGGTCGGCACTCGCCGATCTGCTGGAGACGGAGATCGCCGATCCCCGGGTCGCCTTCGTGACCTTGACCGATGTCGACGTCACCCCGGACCACGAGGTCGCCACGATCTTCTATTCGACCCTGGACCCGGACCTGGTCACGCGTGACCCGCGGCGTACCGGCGGCGACCGGATCCCCGATCCGCAGGACGTGACCGCCGGCCTGTCGTCCGCCGCGCCCCGACTGCGCACGCTTCTGGCCGGCCGGGTCAAGCTGCGCACCACCCCGGAGTTGCGATTCCGGGCGGACCCCGTCGTCGGACAGGCGACCCGCATCGACGAGTTGCTGCGCGACATCGATACGGCTGATGGCCCCGCGACCGCCGGCTCGCAGGACGACTCGGTGTACAAGGAACGACCTTCGCGCGAGGACGACCGGTGAGCACACCTCCCTGGCTGGCCGACATCGACCCGGCCGCCTTCGACGCTGCCGTCGCCCGCGTGCAGCAGGCGGTGGCCACCGGTGATCGCGTGGTGGTCGCTGCGCACGTCAGTCCCGACGGCGACTCGCTCGGTGGCACGCTGGCGCTGCACCTCGCGCTCGCCCGCCTCGGTCTGACGAGCATTCCGACCGTCGGTGAGACACCTCTGAAGGTTCCGGCGGCTCTGGCCGAACTGCCGGGCGTCGGAGACCTGTTGCCCCCGGCGGCGTTGCCGCCGGCGTCCGAGGTCGATCTGCTCATCACCGTTGACGTGGCCAGTCCCGATCGGCTGGGGCGGGTCGCGGGGTACCTCGCCGCGGATGTGCCGTGCGTGGTCATCGACCATCATGCCTCGGTCGAGGGATTCGGGGACGTCGCGCTGATCGCACCCCGGGCCGCCGCCGCGGTCCAGGTCGTCGACGAACTGCTGCGGCGTCTGGACGTGTCCCTGGACCTCGACATCGCCACCTGTTTGTACGCAGGGCTGGTCACGGATACGGGCCGGTTCGGGCACGCCAACACCGATGGGTCGGTGATGAAACTGGCCGGCCAGCTGATCGATGCGGGGGCGCCGCATGCAGAACTGACCCGCAGATTGTTCGATACGCGGTCGATGGGCGAACTGCAGTTGCTCGCGGTGGCGCTCGGGCGCTTGGAGTTCGTCGCCGACGTTGCGCTGATCCACACGCACGTGACCCAACAGGAACTCGAGCAGGAGGGGCTCGGCCTGGAGGCCCTCGAAGCGGTCATCGACGTCGTGAGAAGTGCCGACCTGGCCGAGGTGGCGTTGGTCTCCAAGCCTGCGCCGGACGGGACGTGGCGGGCGTCGCTGCGATCGCGGGGCCGGGCGGACGTCGGCAGGATCGCCACACGCCTGGGCGGTGGCGGCCACGTGATGGCGGCCGGATTCAGCGCGAGCGGGCCACCACAGGACATCGTGGCGCGCGTCATCGACCTGCTGCGGGAGGGCTGACGTGGGGCGGCGCCGATCGGCCGACGACGTCAGTGGTGTGCTGATCGTCGACAAGCCCGCGGGCATGACCTCGCACGATGTCGTGCAGGTCGTACGGCGCGCTGTCGGCCAGTCGCGGGTCGGGCACACCGGGACGCTGGACCCTGCGGCGACCGGCGTGCTGGTGCTCTGCCTCGGGCGGGCCACCAAACTGGTGCAGTACCTGCAAGCGGGTTCCAAGACCTACGCCGCCCGGATGGTGCTGGGGGTCCAGACCGACTCACAGGACGCCGACGGCCAGGTCATCGCCACGGCCGATGCCTCGCAGGTCGATGAACGGTCGCTCTGCGAAGCGCTCACGCGGTTCCAGGGCGAGATCGAACAGCTCCCGCCGATGGTCTCGGCCGTGAAGGTCGGCGGCGAGCGACTCCACGAGAAGGCACGTCGAGGTGAGACCGTCGACCGCGAGGTTCGTCGCGTCACGGTGCACGACCTGGTGTTGGACGCGTTCGAGCCCGGAGAGCGGGCGGAGGCGTCGTTCCTCGTGACCTGCTCGGCCGGTACGTACGTGCGCACCATCGCGCACGACGTCGGTGCGGCGTTGGGTGTGGGCGGCAGCCTGCTCAGCCTGCGGCGTCTGGCCAACGGGCCGTTCACCTCCGACGAGGCCTACCCGTTGGAGGAGATCACCGCGGCGGCCGAAGACGGCACCTTGTCGAAGCGATTCCTCGACGTCCCCGCAGCAGTGGCCCGAGCCCTGCCGACCGTCACCATCGACGACGCGGATCTGGCGCGGCGACTGGCACAGGGCGGCCGGACCGGTGCCCAGGGGATCACGGGTCCGTATGCGTTGACCTACGGTGACCGGGTACTCGGTCTGTACGAGGACGTCGGTGCGGACGCCACGTCCACGCTCGTGTGGACCCGCCCGGAGGAACTGCTGTGACCCCCGATCGCCCGTCCGCGATGG
>JBDNIX010000347.1:0-10631 GCA_041688045.1 Nitriliruptoraceae bacterium | reverse complement strand
GCCGTCGTGGCGGTACTGACCAGCCGCGATCCGGACGCGCGCGGTCTGAAGGCGGACAACCCCTTCGCACGCCTCGGGCTGGTCAAGGAGGACACGCGGCTGGCCTTGCTGAGGCAGGCCCGTGCGCGCTGACGAGCTGCGCGATCTCGCACGTCGCGCGGCGAATGTCACGGGCTACCGGCAGATCCTCGTGCTCGGGAGCCAGGCCATCCATGGCGCCCTGCCTGATGCAGACCTGCCAGCCGTCACGACGATGTCTGAGGAAGCAGACCTCGCCGTGTTCAACGACCTGTCCGGTGAGACACCGCACGTGATCGAGGCGGCCTTTGGCATGGGCTCCCCCTACCACCAGCGCTTCGGTGTGTACGCCGATGGCATCGCCCTCTCGGAGGTCGCCCTGCCCGACGGCTCGCAAGGCCGCATCCGCAGCGAACAGGTCCACGACAGCGCCGACGTCGAGAACCCCGTCACCCTGCTGTTCCCCGAGATCCATGACCTGTGTGCCTCGAAGCTGACGGTGGCCGTGACCGGTGGCTTCGGACGTCGCTCGGACCGCGAGTTCGTCAGCGCACTCACCGAAGCTGGCCTCGTCGATCTCGAGACCCTCAACGACCGCGTCGGGCGACTCCCCCCATCCGTCGCCCCAGAGGTCCGCACCGCGGCACAAGCCATCGTGCACAGCCTCGGTCGAGGCAACCCCTGAACCCACGCTCGGTCCTGCGGGCCAAGGACCGCATTCGGGGTCGCTGTGCTGACGTAGCGTGCGGGTAGCAACAACGGGCGTTGCGCACGGGTCGTCACAGGCATTACAGGACATCTCTCCTCGCTGCACGGGCGTTGCTCAATACGCTGGCTGACGCGACTTCGCGAGCGCTACGCATCGTGGAACCGGCCGGGGTCCCGCGACGTCAAACAACGCATCCAACGGGAGACGTCATGAGCCGACGGGCAGTCGCAACGCTGGCAGCGGCAGCTGTCGTGCTGGCCGAATGCGGGCCCGACGCACAGACATCCAGCGACCCCGACTCGCTTGCCGGGTTGTGCACCGACCTCGACACCAGGGTCGCCGAAGACGAACCTGGTCTGGACACCGCCGGCGATGCCATCGAGGCGTTCGTTGCGGACGGCGACGACTTCCTCGCAGACGCCACGTTCGAAGGGCAACAGATCCTCCATGAAGGCGAGGTCGTCGGACGGCTGTCGGTCAGCTCGATGCCCGCAGGCGGCTACCTCGTGACCAGCGCCGAGTGGTGCTACCTCGACGACTTCTGAGCCGTCGCAGGCAGGTGAATCACACGACGCTTCTCTGAGCGGCGTGATGGCGAACAGGTGTCGGCTGTGTCGGGCCGCATCCCGAAACGCGCTGATCTCCGCCCCGGCACTGCTGTCCGCTCACTAGCTTCTGGCCGACGTCGTTGTCAGCCTCTGGAGCAGCCGATGTGGGTCGAGCGAACCGACCGCGGGGTCATCGACCGCGAGCAGCATGTCTATGGACGGACCCGGAACGGGGTTGCGTGCACGTTCGTGGCGGCCGACCAGCCCTCCGGGCTGATCGGCCACGCCGGGATCCACGGCACCGAGCCCGACGCGGTCGTCGTGCTGTCATCGGCGTTGCGTCTGGTCCCGGCCGGGCAGCTGCGCGCCGATGTCGTGCTCGCACAGAACCCCGACGGGTTGCTGCTGGGCACGCGAGCTAACGCTGCTGGTGTCGAGTTGAACCGCAACTTTCCGATCGGTTGGCAACCAGGCCCGATCGGTTCGCGTTGGACGCCGGACGAGCCGCGAGACACGTGGCTGTCCACCGGCTCAGGTCCGTTGTCGGAGCCAGAGACCAAGGCTCTGGTCGACCTGCACGACGACCGCGAGATCACACACACGGTGTCGGTCCACAGCCCTCTCGGATGTGTCGAAGATCCCGATGGCCATCCCTTCTCCCGCGATCTCGCGGACGGGCTCGGCCTGAAGCTGGTGGGCGACGTCGGTCACGCGACACCGGGCTGCTTCGGGGACTGGGCGCGCAGCACCGGACGTGTCTGCGCCACCGTCGAGCTGCCGACCTCACTGATCCCGACGCTGATCACAGACTTTGCCGAGCGGTTCGCGGGCCTCCTGACCGGTCACCACGCCGCGCCCGGTTCCTGACGCTCCGACCCGAATACGCTGCGATAGGCACCTACGGGCGTTGCAGCTACCGACCGTTCAGGAGCACTCGACCCGCACATCTTCTCCCCGGATACCCGGGGGGGAAGAGGTGTCGACGCCGTCTCCAACTCGCAGGAACCGGACTGAGCTTCCAGGCGCGAGACCGTCAGGCGCGACGTCGCCATCGTCTTCGCACGTGAGCTCATCGCCGTCGAAGCCGACGATGACGCGCTTGTCGCCGAGTACCTCACGGTCATCGAGATCGACCACCGTCACCCAGTTGTCGTCAGCCGGGTCGCTCTCACCCTGTGTCGGCGGTTCGACGATCGTCCCGGCGTAGTACGGCCCTCGTACGTTGCAGCCAGCGACGACAACCATGGCCACCATCAAGACGAGCCTTGCCCTCATGCTGTCACCCCTCGATGCGAGCGACCGTAGGCGAAGTCGACGCCCAAACGCCGTGCCGATCACGGGCGTTGGCTACTGATGCGGCGTGTCCACCTGGTCCTTCGCTTGCGAGGGCGACCGTGTTCCGCCCGGTGACTGACTACTGAGGAGCGGCTGGCCCGCAACAGCGGATTGTCACCAGCGGCCGCGCATTCTCGGCACCACCACCCGTCAACGTGCTTCGCAGGCACCGTGCATGCGAGTTCCAGCAACGTCAACCAACCGCGCCGGGCTGCGCCGCGCGTGTCAGGTTCGCACCTTGTCAGCGAATCGCTGCCGCGCCGCTTGACGCGACACACCAAGCGCGATCGCGACTTGGTTCCACGACCTGCCCTGCGCCCGGGCGATCTCGACGGCCTCCCGCAACCGTGCCTCATCTTCACGGACAGTCTGCGCAGCATCTGCGATTCCGCGCAGGTCGTCGGTCACCAGCACCCTGGCGGCCTCGGGATCGAGCTCCTCGGCGAGCTCCTCGAAGCGTTCCGCCGCACGTGCGATCTCTTCGTCCGTGTGTCGCATCCGCATCACCTCTTACGTGAGGAACCTGTAGGACTTCTGCCGCAACGGCATCGCGTGGATGGCCACTGGGTCGTCACCTGCGATGTCGAGGACACCGATCTCCAACAGCGCGCCATCGGTCGCCGCTCCGATCAACATCGTCAGGTCGTCGTCCATCTCGACCCAACGCATCGCGTTACGAACGGCGTGCATGATGTCTACGTCGCTGACGCCATGCTTCCGGGCCGGCTCACCTATCCGCATGCAGACAAGGTAGCTTGTCTGAAATCCAGGTCAACCATCACGCGACGCAGGCGTTCTGCCACGGTGCTGCGCGCTTGGCGGCTGAGGGCTGCCTGGGTGAAACCGTTCGGCTCCGTCGGTCTCGCCCGTCCGAGCTTCCAAGGCTCACGAGCTCTGCAGACCTACCGTTGACCCATGACACACACCGAAACCGTCGCCGTCACCGTCGCCATCATCAGCGCCGCTGTGACCGTCTTCGGGCTGATCTGGCAGCTCGCGCTCTACAAGCTGTCCGGTGCGCGACTACACGTGCGGCTACGACCAGCAATCCTCGACGACCTCGGGACCCTCTACCGCGGGCCAGAGCACGCTCGGTGGTCTCTCTCGAACGCTCCCGGGACTCCGCTACACCGTCCCTCGCCGTGCCACGTCGACCTCGCTGAGGTCCGTGTCACGAACGTTGGACGTGCTGCGATCTCGGTGAGCGACGTGGAGCTCGACCTCGGTGCGACCGGGTGGCGCTGGTGGAAGCGTCATACGGTGCGTCCGAAGCCATTGGCAGCTTGGGGAGCGACCGCCGACGAGGTTCTGCGGCTGGACGTCGGCGAGAGCCGAACCGTCCTGTTCGATGTCTGGTCCTTGTTGCATCATCCAATGAGCCGCCGCGAGATCAGCGACCTGACATTACGGGCGTCGGCGAAGCCGGCAGGACGGCGCACGCGACGTTCCCCGTGGCGTCGCAGGTGGCGCTACCCGGCTGAACGGCGGACGCTACTCCTCGACGCCGATGCGAGTCCGGAACTCGAGGCGTACCGGGCCCTCTGGCATGAGACGCGGGGGCAGGACGGGCCACCTACCAGCTTCCTGGCCGCGTGGATCGCGCTCCAGAGGGTCATGAAGTCGGCCGATCCATCGGAGGACGCGTTTCGGGACGCGCTGAAACCCGAACTCGGGCCGGCGGTGCACTGGACGGCCTACTCAGTCTGGTCGGCCTTCGCCGGTGCCGCAGGACTCCAGGCGGACCGCGAGGGTCCAAGCGACTTCGGCAACCCCGAAGGCGGGGAGACGTAGGAGCATGGCCTGGCGGAGAGAGGCACTCACCGAAGGGCGGCCCGCAGGAATCAGGAGTTCTCTCCGCCCGCAGACAGCGGGTTGACGTATCGAGCCCCGGACCATCACGGTCACGGAGCCGCTGACCGTCAGGTTGCGCAGTCCTGACCATCGCCCAGTGCGTCACCGTTCCCAGTAGCAACTACGGGCGTTGTTTACTGGCCTCCCTGTGTTCAACTGCAGGGGCAAAGTGATGCGTCACCCTCTGTCGATGCCATGATGCCGGACGGCCACGAACCGTGCCGGACGACAGGTGTCGCCATCCACCTCGCGGGCCGGTCGCTCGAGATGACGGACGTGACCTCAGCGGCCGACTGCTCTATGCTGCATGTCATGCGGTTCGTCGGACTTCTGCTTCTTCGTTGCCGCGGCGAGGTCGGTTAGGCCGGCATCCTCGCCGCGGAGTTCTCGCGCTGCCGGTCGCGCCACCTTCACCGCAGGAGCGACACCGCCATGAGCGACACGAACGCCCCCTTCTGGATTCCGCAACAACAGCCGTCCGGGCTACCGATCCACCGGTACCGCCCGTTCCACGAGCAGATCACCGTCGAGCTGCCGGACCGGACGTGGCCGACCCGACGAATCGAGTCCGCTCCGAGGTGGGCTGCGGTCGATCTTCGCGATGGGAACCAGGCCCTGATCGACCCGATGGACCGTCAGCGCAAGTTGGCCATGTTCGAACTCCTGGTGGGTATGGGGTTCAAGGAGATCGAGGTCGGGTTCCCGGCCGCGAGCCAGACCGACTTCGATTTCGTGCGGGACCTGATCGAGAACGACCGAATTCCCGACGATGTCCTCATTCAGGTGCTGACGCAGTGCCGCGAGGAGTTGATCGAGCGCACGTTCGAGTCCTTGGTCGGGGCCGACCGGGCCATGGTGCACTTCTACAATTCCACGTCGGTCACCCAGCGACGCGTCGTGTTCGGACTCGACCGCGCCGGCATCCGCGACATCGCCGTCAACGGTGCCACGACCTCGCGCAAGTGTGCGGACGTGATCACCCCCGGGACCGACATTCACTGGCAGTACTCGCCGGAGTCGTATACGGGTACGGAGTTGGACTTCGCCGTCGAGGTATGTGCGGCCGTGATGGACGTGATCGAGCCCTCCGCCGAGCGGCCGATCGTGCTCAATCTGCCGGCGACCGTCGAGATGGCAACGCCCAACGTCTACGCCGACTCCATCGAGTGGATGCATCGCAACCTGCCGAATCGCGAATCCGTCGTGCTGTCGCTGCATCCCCACAATGACCGTGGTACGGCCGTCGCTGCCGCGGAGTTCGGCATGATGGCGGGCGCCGACCGCGTCGAGGGGTGTCTGTTCGGCAATGGCGAGCGGACCGGGAACGTCTGCCTGGTGACCCTGGGGATGAACCTGTTCAGTCAGGGGGTCGATCCGATGCTCGACCTGTCCGACCTGGACGGCATCCGGCGGACGGTCGAGTACGCGAACCAGCTGCCCGTCCACGAACGCCACCCCTGGGGCGGTGATCTGGTCTACACCGCATTCTCCGGAAGTCATCAGGACGCCATCAAGAAGGGGTTGGAAGCCCTGGAGCGGGATGCCGACGCGGCCGGTGTGCCCCTGCAGGACGCCACCTGGGACGTGCCGTACCTGCCGATCGACCCCAAGGATGTCGGGCGGACCTACGAGGCGGTCATCCGGGTCAATTCGCAGTCCGGCAAGGGTGGCGTCGCGTACGTCATGAAGAACGAGCATCACCTGGATCTTCCTCGCCGCCTGCAGATCGAATTCAGTCACGTGGTGCAGGCTCGGACCGACGGCCAGGGCGGCGAGGTCACCGCGGATGAGATGTACCGCATCTTCGCCGACGAGTACCTGCCGTCTACGACCGGCGAATGGGCCCGCTTCCGGTTGGTCACCAGTCGGCTGTCCGCCCGCGAGGACGGCATGGACGAATTGGTCGTGGAACTGCTCGACGACGGCCAGGCCGAAACCCTGCACGGCGTAGGCAATGGCCCGATCGCGGGTTTCTGCGACGCGATTGCCATGCACGGCGTCGAGGTGAGGGTGCTGGACTACGCCGAACATGCTCTCTCCTCGGGCCGCGATGCGACCGCCGCGGCCTACATCGAGTGCGACATCGATGGTCGGACGCTCTGGGGGGTTGGCGTCAACCCCAATATCGTTACGGCGTCGCTCCAGGCGATCATCAGTGCCGTGAACCGCGCACACCGCTGATCGTCGGGGACTGCTGTCGACCGATCCGATCTGGAAGGTGTCCCTGTGTCCGCACCCGTCGAACCGTCTACCGTCCGAGGACGTGGGCCGTCTGTCGCCGTCGATGATGATCGGGCGGCCACCGATGTCGCCGTCGTCATCCTTGCGGCCGGCAAGGGCACGCGGTTCCGATCAGAACTCGCCAAGGTGTTGCACCGAGCGGCCGGGCGGAGCCTGATCCACCACGTCCTTGAGGCCGCCCGTCCCTTGGCGTTCGGGCAGGTCGTCGTGGTCGTCGGTCACCAGGCGGACGCCGTGCGTGCAGAGGTCGAGGCGGCCGGAGTCGCCGACCTGGTCACCGTGACCCAGGCGGACCAACGCGGCACCGGACACGCGGTGCAGCAGGCGATGCCCGCACTCGCCGAAGGCATCCGACGGGTGCTGGTGCTGCCAGGCGACACCCCGTTGCTGACCGCAGAAGCGCTCCGGGGCTTGTTCGAGGCGACGGCTGGAGACGTGCCCGCATCGATGCTCACGACGTTGTTCGACGACCCGACCGGCTACGGCCGTGTGGTGCGGGACCGGGAGGGGTCCGTGGACCGTGTGGTCGAGCAACGCGACGCCACGCCCGAGGAGTTGGAGATCACCGAAGGCAATGCCGGGATGTATCTGGTCGACCGGGCGCTGCTCGCCAGCGCGCTCGCTCAGTTGGACGACGACAACGCCCAGGGTGAGCTGTACCTGACCGACATCGTCGGGATCCTCCGCCGTGGTGGTCATGCCATCGCACCGGTACTCGCTCCGGAGACCGTGATTGCCGGGGTGAACGACCGGGCCCAGTTGGCCGCTGCCTCGACGGTGCTGCGGTCGCGACACCTCGATCGTCTGATGCGGGAGGTCGGCGTGACCGTCATCGATCCGGCCAGCACCTACCTCGATGTCGATGTCGAGGTGACACGAGATGCCGTGTTGCTGCCCGGCACGATCCTGGAGCGCGGCACCCGCATCGGCGAGCGATCGGTCATCGGTCCGAATTCCCACCTCACGGCCTGCGCGGTGGGTGCGGACGCCACCGTGCACTCGACCCGGGCAATCGACGCGGTTATCGGGCCAGAGGCGCAGGTCGGTCCCTTCAGCCATCTGCGGCAGGGGACCCGACTGGGCCGCGGCACCAAGGCGGGCGCGTACGTCGAGACCAAGAACGCGACGGTGGGCGACGGCAGCAAGATCCCCCACCTTGCCTACCTGGGTGACGCGACGGTCGGCACCGGGGTCAACGTCGCGTGCGGGGTCGTGACCGTGAACTACGACGGCCGGAACAAGCACCACACGACCATCCAGGACGATGCCTTCGTCGGCTGCGACACGATGCTGGTGGCGCCGGTGACCATCGGATCGGGCGCCTACACCGCCGCGGGTTCGACGATCACCGACGACGTACCGGCGGGTGCTCTGGCGATTGCGCGGTCCCGCCAGACGGTCAAGGACGGGTGGGTGGCCAAGCAGCGCGATCCGTCGTGATCGCCGCACCTCGTCGGTGATGCGACCACTCCGACCGGCCGCTACGGTCCCACCTCCGCCACCCTTTGCGCCGTCGGGATGATTGATGGAAGTCGTCACCAAGAAGCGGATGATGATCTTCTCGGGATCATCGAATCCGGAACTTGCCCGGGAGGTTTCGGATCATCTGGGCATGCGATTGGGCGAGGCGAGGCTGTCGCAGTTCGCCAACGGCGAGCTGTACGCCAGGTACGCGGAGTCGGTCCGCGGGGCGGACGTGTTCGTCCTGCAATCACATCTGTCGATCCCCGGCGGGATGAGCATCAACGACTTCATCATCGAGCAGCTGGTGATGCTCGATGCCCTGAAACGAGCCTCGGCGAAGCGAACGGTCGCGGTGATCCCGTACTACGGCTACAGCCGGTCCGACAAGAAGGCCCTGTCCCGTGAGGCCATCGCGGCGCGCATGATCGCGGACATGTACGAATCGGTCGGCGTGGATCGCATCATGTCGGTGGATCTGCATACCGGACAGATCCAGGGCTTCTACCACGATCCGTTCGACGCGTTGACGGCGTTGCCGTTGCTCGTCAACTGGGTCCGGGAGAACACCGACGGTGGGGACCGCGTGATCGTCTCACCCGATGCGGGACGCGTTCGCCTGACCGAGAAGTTCGCCGGACACGTGGGTGCGCCCATCGCTATCCTGCACAAGCGCCGCGACCCCGGCCAGCACAATGTTTCGGTGTCGCTGGACGTGATCGGGGACGTCAGCGGACGGACCGCGATCCTCGTCGACGACATGATCGATACCGCTGGCACGATCTGTGGTGCCGCAGAGTTGTTGATGGAACGCGGGGCCAAGCGGGTGATCGCACTGGCGACCCACCCGGTCTTCTCGGATCCGGCGGCGGAGCGGCTGCAGAACTCGGTGATCGAAACGGTCGTGGTGACCAACACCCTTCCGATCCCGTCCGAGCGGCGATTCGACAACCTGGTCGTGCTGTCGATCGCGCCGATCCTGGCCTCCGCGCTGCGCGCCGTCTTCGAGGACCAGTCGGTGTCGGAGATCTTCCAGGGCGAGAACGTCTGAGCCATCTTCGTCTGCAGGTCGGCCGGTTGCTGCACCCGCGCGGCCGGGGGTAGCCTGGTGATCGGTTCCGCACCACTCGCGGTCCGACCAAGTCTGACGTGGTGTGTACACGTGAACACGTGAACTGCCCACACCGCTCTGCTGGATGCTTCCCGTCGGCGACGTTGATCGCTGCTCTGGGCTTCGGCGGGCGGTGATTCTCAGGTGTGACGGGCGTGGCCCGGCGCGCACCGACCCCGCGTGACATCTCGCCGCCATCTTGCGTGACCGACCCGCGACGGGGACCTTCCCTTCAGGAGCACGAACGTTGTCGAACCAGATCAAGCTCACCACGGAACCCCGCGAGTCCCGCGGCAAGGGTGCCTCCGGTCGGATGCGCCGCGAAGGTCGCGTGCCGGCGATCATCTACGGCTACGAGGTCGAACCGACCCCGGTCAGCGTCGATGCCCTGGAGCTCTACCACACGCTGCACACCGAAGCGGGACGCAACGTCCTGATCCGTCTGGACATCCACGATGACACACACCTGGCCGTCGCGCGTGACCTGCAGACGCATCCCGTTCGTGGTGACTACGTCCACGTGGACCTGCTCGCCGTCAACAAGGATGTGGCGATCACGGTCGAGGTCCCGGTGCACCTCCTCGACGAGGAGGAGGTCGCGAATGACGGCGGTGTCCTGAACCAGATCCTGTACACCGTGCCGATCATGGTGCGTCCGCTGGACACCCCGAACTCGCTCGATCTGTCGGTCGATGGCATGGAGATCGGCGATGTGCGGCGCGTCGAGGACCTGCGCGAACAGCTGCCGGCCGGCGCGGAGTTCGACATCGATCCGGAGCGCACCGTCATCACGATGAACGCGCCGATCTCCGAAGCGGAACTCGAAGCTCTGGAGGAGAGCGCCGGGATCGAGGAAGATGAACCGGAACTCATCGGCGACGAAGCCGAGGACGTCGATGTCGATGCGGACAGCGACGCCGATGCGGCACCGACGGACGAGGACTAGCGCCTACCGGAGGGGGCGCCCGGAGAGGCGGGTGCCCACCATGGGCGGTGCGAAGGTCGCTTCGCCCGTGATCGACGTCGCCGGAGAGGGACCGCCGTGGCTGACGACCGCTGGCTCGTGGCTGGTCTGGGGAACCCCGAATCGGACTACGGCGGTACCCGACACAACGTCGGTGCCGACGCCGTGCGGTCACTGGCCGTGCGCGAGTTCATCGACCTCGCCCGGAACAAGCGGACCCGGTCGGAGGTCGCCGAGTTCCGCGTCGGTGCCCAGAAAGTCGTGCTGGCGATCCCAATGTCGTACATGAACCGGTCCGGCGACACGATTCAGGCAACGTCCGCGTGGTTCAAGATCCCCGCCGACCGTGTGGTCGTGTGTCACGACGATCTCGACCTCCCCGTCGGAGCGATC
>JBDNIX010000052.1:0-4544 GCA_041688045.1 Nitriliruptoraceae bacterium | reverse complement strand
GGGCTGTGGATGGACGACTGGGGTATCGAGATCACGGAGACCATCCTGATCCGTGAGCAGGGGTCCGCTGAACCGCTGGCCGATGTCCCCCGCGAACTGCTGGTGAAGAACTGATCGCCGTGGGTCGTTGCGCTGTCGGTCGTTGCGCTGTCGGTCGTTGCGCTGTGGGTCGTTGCGCTGTGGGTGCCTGATGGACGCGCGCGAAGAGACGCTGCTGCTGCTCGGTGACCTCATCGGGTTCCCGACCGTGACCTCGGAGTCCAACCTCGATCTGATCGAGTACGCCGAGGATCGCCTCGTCCACGCCGGCGCTCACACGACCATCACGCGCGATCGGTGGGGTCAGAAGGCGAACCTCCTGGCGACCATCGGGCCGATGGTCGACGGCGGCGTGGTGCTCTCGGGCCATACCGACGTTGTCCCGGCGGACTCGGCGCATTGGACCGGCGCGCCATTCGTGGCCGCGCGACGGGATCAGCGCATCTACGGCCGTGGGTCGGCGGATATGAAAGGGTTCATCGCCTGTGCGATGGCGATGGCGCCGAGGTTCGCGGCGGCGGACCTCGATGTTCCCGTGCACATCGGCCTGACGTTCGACGAGGAGGTGGGGTGCCTCGGCGCGCCGCTGTTGATCGCGGAACTGTTGCGTACGGGCCCCCGCCCGGCGGTCGCAATTGTCGGCGAACCCACCGAGCACGCCATCGTCGATGCCCACAAGGGTTGCTTCGAGTTCACCACGAGGATCACGGGGGTCGAGGGGCACGGCTCGGCCCCGGGCAAGGCCGTCAATGCGGTCGAGTACGCCGTGCGCTACATCGCCCGACTCCTCGAGCTACGCGAAGAGTTGGCCGCGCAGCCCCAGCCGGACAGCCCGTTCGACCCGCCTGAAGCCACGATCAGCGTCGGCACCATCACCGGCGGTACCGCCCGCAACGTCGTCGCCGGCGAGTGCAGTTTCGATTGGGAGATGCGCTCGGTTCGTCGGGCAGAGGCCGACTACGTCCTCGAACGGGTGACCGCTTGCGAACAGCAATTGCTGGCCCAGATGCGCGAGAACCATCCGCAAGCGACGCTCGTCAGCGAGACGGTCGGCGCGGTCGATGGTCTGGAACCGCAGCGTCCGTCCTTCGCCCTGGACCTCGTGGCGAGCCTCATGGACGATCCTGTGATCAGCGTCGCCTCGTTCAGCACCGAGGCCGGCCTGTTTCAACAGGCGGGGATCCCGGCAGTGGTGTGCGGTCCAGGCAGCATCGAGGTTGCGCACCAGCCCGATGAGTACGTGTCCATCGCCCAGTTGGAGCAGTGTCTGACGATGCTCGACCGTCTGATCGGCCGCCTGCGCGACTGACCGATGCGCGTCAGGACGTGGGTGCGTCGTGGAGGTGGTGTCGCACCTCGTTGACGATCTCCCACAGGGCCTGGCGTGCGACTGGGATCAGGCCGGGAAACGACAGGAAGCCATGCACCGCGTCGAGGTAGATGGTTCCGCGGACCGGAACGCCCGCCCCCCGGAGTGCGGCGGCGTACCGCGAGGCGTCATCGCGGAGCGGATCCTCTGATCCCACCTGGATCAGAGCGGGCGGCAGGCCCGTGTGGTCGGTCGCCAGAAGGGGCGACACGCGTGGGTCGGCCGGATCCGCAGCACCGAGGTACAGCTCGCGAAACGTTTCCTGTCCGAGCGGCGTCAGAATCAGGGATCTCGGGTTGTCCGTCAGCGACGGGGAGCCGCCCGTGAGGTCGACGGGCGGGTAGCACAGCACGTGCAGGCGGACGGGTGGGCCACCTTCGTCCCGGACGGCTATCGCCGTCACGGCAGCCAGGTTGGCACCTGAGCTTTCGCCCATCAGTCCCAACCGACTGCCGTCGCCACCGACGTTGTGGGCATGCTCAGCGATCCAGCGGGTGGCCACCAGGGCGTCATCGACTGCAGCCGGAAATGGGTCCTGCGGCGCCAGCCGATAGGCGACGGAGACGATCACCACGTTCGCAGCTTTGGCGACGCGACTGCACAGCCAGTCGCTGAGCTCGAGGTCGTGCAGGACCCAGCCACCGCTGTGGAAGTGCACGAGTAGGGGCAGGACACCGGGCTGACCGACCGGGCGATAGACACGTGCGCGCAGCGGACCGTCGGCGCCTGACACGCTGTCCGTCGTCACCTCGACGCCGGCCGCGGTCCGTCCGGTGATTGCCCGTGTGAGGGGCGTCTGCGGAATGGTGCGGCTCTGCATGGCGGCGATCTGCTCGTGCGTTGCGCCGGCGACCGTCCCCCCGGGGATGCGCGGCAGGAGCCAGCCGAACAGTCGGGTGCGCAGGGACAGGCTCATGGTGCTCCATCCGGTCAGGCGGCGGGCGCATTCGCCTTGGCATCATCGATCACGCGTGATCGCAGCTTCGGTGCCACGATGACCAGCAACAGCATATGGATGACCGCGGCGACGACGAATGGGGCACGCAGGCCCAGATCGCGGGTCGCGGTCTGTTCCACCAGACTGACGAGCACACCTCCCAGGATCGTGCCGATCGGCATCGCGCCCCACCCGAGGAATCGGTAGACGCTGTTCACCCGTCCGAGGATCTCGTCAGGGATCATCTCCTGTCGCAGCGACACGGTGACGACGTTCCAGAGCAATGCCGTGAAGCCATACGCGGCGAAGCAGATGGCGACGATGAACAGCAATTGCTCACCAGAGTCGGGCTCGGCCTGCCGGATGGCGACATGGCTGAACTGCATGAGCGGCTGGAGGCGCTGGTGAGCGAATCTGCCCGCCGCAGCAGGACGTCACCGGAGCCGTCGGCGTCCGACGAGCGTGCGGCGCGTGGGTGGGGCTCCAGGTCACCGGCGCAGGTCGGTTCCGTGTCATGAACCGTTTCGGGTGCCGGGGTGGCGGCGTGAGACACCGAGCTGTAGCCGCATCCCCGTCATGTACCTCGAGGCGGAGTTGCCTCGTCGCACCCGGACTGATGGATGCTCGCGTCAGGACCCGGACGTTGAGGGTGGGCGCTGCGAGTCCCGTCAAGGCTCCGGTCACCCCGACGGCGAACACCGTGAGCGCAAGGAGGGTACGGAGGGGAGACGGCATGTTGTGAGCATGGTTGGTCAGCGTCGTAGGGCCGTCGCCAACCACTGCCGGCAGATCGGTGGTCGCGTCCAGCTGGACTGGTTGCGGCCAGGGCCCACCATGCCCCGGTTGCGCTATCCCGACGGCCGTGCTGCGTAGCCTTCTCGGGACGAGGAGTGCATCGGCGCCGTGGCGCGTTCGGATCGCAGGTGTTTGGGACGACCTTCGGGATTCACTGTGGCTGCTTCCGGCTGTCGTCGTGGTTGCCTCCGCCGCACTGGCTGGGCTGCTGATCGCGGTGGAGCCATCATCGGCATGGACGCCCTGGCCGATGGTCTTCGGTGGCACGCCGGCCGGGGCACGCGCGTTGCTCTCGGAACTGGCCGGCGCCACGATCACGGTCGTCGGATTGGTGTTCTCCCTGACGGTGATCGCGCTGCAGATGGCGTCGTCGCAGTTCACGCCGCGGTTGCTTCGCACGTTCCTGCGCGACCGAGGCGTGCAGACCGTGCTGTCGGTGATGATTGCTTCGGCCGTCTTCGACGTCATCGTCCTCAGTACCGTTCGCAGCAGTGGTGAAGGCGTACAACCTTTCGTTCCCCGCCTGGCCGTCACCGCGGCCTTGATTCTCGCGGGTGCAGCCGTCGCGCTGCTCGTCTACTTCTTGCATCACGTCACGCAGAGTCTGCGTGTCGACGTGATCATCCGTTCGATCAGCCGCCAGACCATGGATCAACTTGCGGCCACCGCCGGTGATCGGTCACAGCTGCCGGATCAGGAACCTCCCGTCCCCGATGGCGAAACGGTCACGGTGGTCGCCCGCCGCGAGGGGTATCTCCAGCTGGTCGACGCTCCGGTGCTGGCTCGCTCCCTGCGCAACGTGGGCTACCGCGTACGGATCCGGCCGACCGTGGGGGATTGGGTCTCCCGGGGCACGACCCTGGCCTGGGCGTGGGTCGACGGGAGCGATGCCCGCGGCCGCCCCGACGGCCTCGATGACACCGTCCATCGCGGCGTGCACCTCGGAGCCGATCGCACGGAATCCTCGGATCTGACGTTCGGTATCCGGCAGCTGCAGGACATCGCGCTCCGTGCACTGTCGACCGGCGTCAATGACCCGTCGACCGCGTCTATCGTGATCACGCAGCTGTCCTCGATCTTGGTGGCCATGGCCGATGAGCCGCTGGGCGCCGAGCTGTTGCCCGACGACGATGGGCAGATCCGTGTGGCCGTGCCGCGACCCACGTTCGCTGCCTATCTCGATCTGGTCGTCGGTCCACTGCGCCACAACGCCGACCAGGACCTGCGCGTGCTGCTGAGCATCCTGGTGTTGCTGACCGATGTCGCGGAACGGGTCGCGGACAGCGGCGACCGTGCTGACGCGGTACGTCATCAGCTTGGGCGGGTGCTGGCCAACGCAGATCTTGCCGATGCCGATGATGCGGCCGAGCTGGAGCGAGCGGCCCGCGTCGTCACCGACACGCT
>JBDNIX010000051.1:0-8652 GCA_041688045.1 Nitriliruptoraceae bacterium | reverse complement strand
CGTGGCGAGCGGGAACGCCCGATCCAGACCGGCGGCCCGCACGAGCGTGGCCGGCACCACGACCAGCAACAGCAACACAACCAGTCCACGGCTGATCGTCACGTCCCGCAGCCGTCCCGTCTCGGCGTGACGGTCAGCCGCCCGTCACGCCGCAGACACGCCATGCGATCAGTGGTCCCAGTGCAGCCGGGCACCGATCGCGAACCGGTTGACCTCTTCCCACAACGCCGCCACAGCGAGCAGCTCGGCGATCGCCTCGTCGTCGAACCCGAGCTGTCCGAGCGCGTGCTGGTGGGCGTGGATGCAGTAGTCGCAGCCGTTGACGGCCGAGACCACGAAGGCCACGACCTCCTTGGTCTTGGCGTCGACCGCTCCAGGTGCCATCACCCGACCCATGTGCTCGTTCAGCGACGACAGGTAGGTGGGGCTGTTCGCGAGCTGGCGGTACAGCTCGGGCACCACGCCTCCGTAGTTCTCCTCAACCTTGTCGAAGGTCTCCTTGACCTCGGGGGACGCTTCGGACGGCTTGACGGACGGGAAGATCGGCATGCTTGTTCCTCGGATCGGGGAAGGGGAGCGAGGAGGGCAACCGATGGCAGCGTGCATCAATTCCTTCGCCGTCCTCTCCCGTCACTCCCGCCTGTTGGGAGGACACGCCTGGTATCGAGACACATCCGGATCTCGGTGACCGCGGCGACGTCCGGGATACCCCCTCACCAGCGGTCGGCTGGAAGCGCAGCTGCCGGACGCGGGTTGCCTCGCCTGGCGGTAGTCGCCGCCTGCCCCGCCTGTGCGATCAGGAGCTGACGTGGCCGAGCCGATGCGGCCTTTGCCGAGCGGGACCGGCTTCGTGGCCCGAGGTGGGCACCGTGGAACGCTGGTCATCGCAGCCCAACCCAGCTCATCGGTTACCGGCCGCTCCTCTGGGGCGGCGCCTTCGGTGCGATCACCCTGGCCGCCATCGCCTACCTGCTGATCGCCCGACACACCACACGGACCGGACCGCAGGAGCCGGCACCCCCCGGCGATGCCCCGATCGATGGCCGTCCCTGGACAGGGTCCACGGACCTTCCCGCGCTGACTCGGAGGGAAGAGCGGACCGCGCCCCGGTGTTGCTCCGGACGCCACCAGGCGGTTGAGGAAGAGCAAGGAGCAGGAGATGAACACGCCACCCGCACTCGACCTCGGTCTCGACGTCCCGGCCCGTCGAGATCTCGAGTTCGTCTACGTCGGCGATCCGATGTGCAGCTGGTGCTGGGGGTTCGCTCCCGCACTCGAACAGCTCCAGCGGTGCTACGCCATCCCGTTGCGGACGGTGATGGGAGGGCTGCGAACAGGGCCGGCCGCGAACGAGATGGATCAGGTAGCCCGAGACCAGCTGGCGACCTACTGGGACGGGGTAGCGGAGCGCACCGGGCAGGCCTTCACCCACGCATCCTTACGGCGTGCCGGTTGGCGCTACGACACCGAGCCCTCATGCCGAGCGGTGGTCGCCATGCGAACGCTCGCTCCAGATCTCACGCTCCGCTGGATCGCCCGTCTGCACCGGGCATTCTACGTCGATGGTGTCGACATCACCGACCTCGAGATCTTCCCGACGCTCCTCGACGGCTTCGCGGTCGACCCCGACCGGTACCGCTCGGCGCTCACCGACCCGCAGGTCCACACCCGGACCCGGCAGGACTTCTCCGAGGCCCGACGGTACGGAGCGACCGGTTTCCCGACCGTGTTGTTCCGGGACGGCGACGATCTCAGCATCGTCACCCGTGGGTTCGTGGAGTCGGACCAACTCGAGCCGGCGCTGACCAGGTGGTTGGACGCGCGCTACGGCGACCTGGAAACGGGGCTGGTCTGTGACCCGGCCGAAGGTTGCTGCTGAGCCCGGAAGTCGACGTCGGGGTCCCACGAGCTCCCGCGCACCCGCTAGGCGACGTGTCGGCGGAGTTCGATGGCCGGACATCGGTCCATGATCACCTCGAGCCCCGCCTGTCGTGCCTGTTCCGCCGCGGCATGGTCGATGACGCCGAGCTGCAACCAGACCGCCGTGGCGCGGATGTCGATCGCTTCGTCGACGTGTGCACCCGCATGCTCGGAGCGTCGGAAGATGTCGACGACGTCGATGTGGACGTCCTGCGGGATCGAGGAGAGATCCGGGTAGGTCGGCAGGCCGAGTACCCGCTCGGCGCGGGGAGTGATCGGGATCACGTGGTAGCCGTGTTCCAGCAGGACACGCATGACGCGGTGGCTGGGTCGGTGTGGCTTCGGGGACGCACCGACGACGGCGAAGGTGTTGCTGCTTGAGGATCCGCCGTGCCATCTCGGTGGTCTCGTCGCCGGTGGTGCGCATGGTCTCCACTTCCTCGTCGGTACCGGGAAGAACCCGCAGGGCCCCGGTCCTGTTCCGGGCGGGGCGGAGCACACACGTCGGGCACCTGGACACCTGGAACCGGACGTGTACGGCCGTTGCGGTCCGCAGGGCACCTGCCGTAGCACGTACTCAGAGCGGCCCCTGAGCTCACGTCAGTTCACGAGCTGGCCGGGAAGGTCAGGACATTGCGGATCTCACCGTTGGGGGGTGATGATGCCGCGCGCCTGGCCGGAGCCCCACTGTTCGTTCTCCAGATCGCAGACGAAGGTCATCACCCCGTCGGCGTTCGCGACGATCGGTCCCGCCGAGCTGAACCGGATGTCGATCGTCTCGTCGTTGCCGCTGCGACCCGGACGGGGGATCAGGATGTTGTAGTCACCGAACGCCAGCAAACCTCCATCCGCTGCGACCTTGCCATCGTGGCCGCCGTACTCGCGGTGCAGGACGGTTCCGGGTGACCGCATCGCCTTGAAGCTCGAGTCCCGCACCACGTAGCCCAGGTGGGGTCCACCTCCCGCCGATCGTGTAGGGCCCGGTACTCGGTCTCCGGTGCGACGAAGCTCGGGACGAGGGTCGCACCGTGGATCGACTGGCTGCCATCCGGCTGGACCGCGGCCTCACTGAAGTCGAGACCGAACCGCTCCGCGTAGAAGGTGATGGCCTCTGCCCGCAACGCGTCGATCGCGTCCTGGTCGCGGCCCCACACTTCAGCTTGGAAGGTCTTGAAGCTCTCGTAGTCGACCACGGTCGGTTCGTCGACCTCTCGCGGCTGCGCCAGGCAGGTCAGGTACTGCTGGAACCCGTCGGGCACCGCCGCAACGGCACGCGGCTGGCCGTTCGCGTCGGCTCCGGTGCCGATGCCGACCACGGCCAACGCTGCCACAATCGTCGCCGTCAACACGGTCGCGATGCCTCGCCGGATATTCCATACTCCTGGACGTTCCATCCGTCTCTGCTTCGTAAGGGGTCGTCCGGGTGGAGCAGGCCGGAGGTGGGCGTATCAGGTGCGTGGACAGACGCCCTCGACCCGCTTCCGGCCGCTTCGTGAGAGCTCCCTCGCCGGACCGTCGGTCCGTCGAGCGGAGCGCACATCCCTGCTCCCGTGTACCGAAGCCGACACTGACCGGCCGGGAACCCTTCCAGTCGCCGGGGGCGTCGGTGTCGGAGTCCACCGACGGTGACGTGTCGCACCGAGCCACCGGCTGTCCTTCCGAGGCGTGGTCCGCCGCGGAGCTTCTGCGCATTCGACAGCTGGGAACCCGATGAACGCTGCCCGCCCTCCATCCCGCACCCGTCCGCGGGATCCCCGGCCGTCACGGATCGGTCACCGACCGGTCCGTGACGACCGGAGGTTGCCGGGAGCGGCGGGGTGGCAGCAACTGGATGAGCTGCTGGTTCTCGGTTGGGTCGAGCACGCTGTGCTGGACACACGCCGGCACGATGCGGTCCGACTCCGGGTGCGCCATGCCGTAGGCGCAGGCCTGCAGGCGTTCCTGCGTCTCCAGCGTGGTGGGATCGTCCGCCTCGACACCACGTTCCATCAGGTCCCATGCCCGACGGACATCGTCGGCATCCATGAACCGGTGCATCACGTAGGTGGTCGCCAGGACACGGTGGCGACCCCGCACGCGTCGACCGTGCGTCGGACCGGTGACGGCCCGCTTCGCGAAGCGCAGCCCCCAGCGGGCGAGGCGGGCGGCGGCGGGCAGGTCTCGCAGCATCGCGCGCCCGATCCGGGTGGCCTTGACCTGCCACGGATCGGCACGTTGCCGTGCCGGGACGGCGCGGAAGTACGCGTCACGGGCCAGAAGGTCCCGCTCGTCGAGGTCGTCCAGCACCGGGACGTAGCGTCGGCCGACCCAGGCACCCCAGGTGGAACGGTTGCAACGTTCGTCACCGGGCTGCATGGCGCGGAACGGCAGGCGCCGGCCGACACCCCGCTCGACCTCTGCCCACACGACGTCGTCGGTCAAACGCCGGTACCCATCGGCCCACCGCTGCTCGTTGCCGACGTAGGCCGCGGGCTGGAACGAGCACATCCGGTAGCCGAGCTGCCGACACACCTGGACGACCTCCGGGATCTCGCACACGTTGTCGGGGGTGACCGTCATGCTGTGCGCCAGGTAACTGCGGATGCCGTGCCGCTCGTAGAGTCGCTCGAACATGGCGGCGACCCGGGCCCGTTCGCCGTGCAGCTCCGACTCGCTGGTGGGCAGCTTGACGGCACGCCGTCCCTTCATCGTGGAGTCGATGTGGACGGCGAACGAGATGTCATCGAAACGGCGTTCGCCGTGCTCGTCCAGCACGACCGCTTCGAGGTAGTCGTCATCGAAGTCGCCGTGGCTGAAGCTCATGGGGATGCGCTGGTGGCGGCGCATCACCGCCAGGGCCTCGCCGTGGGCCTCGGCCGGGAGCAGCGAGACCTCGCCACCGATCAGCTGGGCGTACTGGCCGGGACCTCGCTGACGCCGCATAAGCTCCATCTGGCGCTCGACCTCGGCCACGGTGTGCTCACCGTCAATCGGCACCCGGTTGGCCTCGGCACCGTGGTAGCAGGGTTCGCAGCCGAAGTTGCAGGCCGGGAACACCCCATGGGTCCCTTCGCACCCGGTGAACCGCCGACCCAGCATCTGCGCCGGGGTCTTCACACCCTCCGGCAACCCTGCCCAGCGCTCCGCGTGCGCCGCCGTCACCTCCGGGTCGTCCGCGTGCGTCGCCACCTCGAAACTGTGGACACGGTCGCGTAGCTGCGACCAGGTGGGGCGTGGCACGGTCATCCACGACGGCGCCATCAGCCGGCCGCCGTCGAGGTCGTCACGGATCGGGCGTCGTCGCGCATCATGATCCTGCCAGCGGGTGTCAGCTCGCCGTCCCGCGATCGGGACAACCGTGGGTCCCGCCAGGCCATTCCGCTCGCCCGTCGGTGCGGGGCGCGGGCAGCGTATGAGGCCGGCGTGCTCGGCGCCGGCGCACGGAAGGCCTCTGTCGGCTCGCCGGTTGTCCCCGGTGACCCGGATACAGAGCGATGCGCGCCGCGGCGGCACGGGGCGACGTCTCGTGAGATGCTCGGCGACGGCAGCGGACAAGGGAGCCTGCATGAAGGTCTACGACTTGGTTGTGCTCGGGGGCGGCACCGCAGGCATGACCGCCGCGGTCGGCGCTGCCAGCTTCGGCGCCCGGACCCTGCTGGTCGAACGCGACCGCACCGGCGGTGACTGCCTGTGGACCGGCTGCGTCCCGTCGAAGGCCCTGCTGACGGTCGCCGCACGTGCCCAGGACGCCCGAACCGCCGATGACCTCGGCCTCCACATCCCGGAGGTGCACGTGGACTTCGCTGCGGTGATGGCGCACGTCAAGCAGGCGATCGCCACGATCGAGCCGCACGACTCGCCGGAGATGCTCCGAGACGAGGGTGTCGAGGTCGTGCACGGCACCGGTCGGTTCGTCGCCCCCGATCGGCTCCAGGTCGACGGTCGCACCGTGCGCTTCAGGCGAGCGATGGTGGCGACCGGGGCGGCCCCGCTCGTGCCACCCATCCCCGGGTTGCGCGAGGCCGATCCGCTGACCTCCGGCACGCTGTGGGACCTCACCGAGCTCCCACGTCGGCTCGTGGTACTCGGCGGTGGCCCGATCGGGGTCGAGCTCGCCCAGGCGTTCGCGCGGCTCGGTGCCAGGGTCAGCATCATCGAGATGGCGGACGGTCTGCTGCCCCGCGAGGAACGGGCTGCCCGCGACATCGTCGGGGTAGCACTTCGCGCCGACGGCGTCGACGTGTGGACCGACAGCCCCGCCGTGCGCGTCGACGAGGGTGCGGACGGCCGGCAGCTGGTGGTCGAGCGTGACGGGCGCGAGCACCGCATCGGCTTCGATCGGTTGCTGGTGGCGCTTGGGCGACGCCCGAACGTCGAGGGCCTCGGTCTGCAGGCGGCAGGTATCGAACTGGACGAGCGGGGCGCCGTCGCGGTCGACGACCGGCTGCGCACCTCCAACAAGCGCGTGTACGCCGGGGGTGATGTCACGATGCGGCTGCCGTTCACCCACACCGCGGCGACCCACGGCGGCCGGGTGGTCCAGAACGCCCTGTTCAACCTGCGCCAGTCCGTCGACCACGAGCGCATCCCCTGGGTGACCTTCACCGACCCCGAGGTGGCACGCATCGGTCTGAGCGTCGAGGAAGCCCGCGAACGCTACGGCGCGAACGTCCGCGTGCGCACCTCACACCATGCCGAGCTCGATCGGGCCGTCACCGCCGACAAGACCGGCGGCTTCGCCACGCTGGTCGGTGACCCGAGGGGACGGATCGTGGGTGCGACCATCGTGGGTCCCCGCGCCGGTGAGACGATCGGTGAGGTGGTCGCCTGGATGGCGGCCAAGGCCAAGCTGTCGACGATCGTCTACGCCACCCATGCCTACCCGACGTGGAACGGGGATCTGGTCGCCGCCTCGCTCGAGGAGCTGCGCGCCGGCTTCGCGCGGGTGCGGTGGCTCACCAGTGCGCTGATCTGGGCGCGACGACGGATCTGACGCCTGACGGGATCACCGGCTTCTACCGAAAGTGGATCTCTCGCCATTCGCTGCGCGCGCCCAGTGCTGCTGATGACCGCACAACCGGTGCTCGATCAGGGACATCGCGTGGGGCAGGTCGTCGCCGACCTCCTCGATCTCTAAACCCACCACGCAACCGGGATCGCGGGCGGGCTGCAGAGGTCGGCGATCCGCACTGAACCGCTCACGATCGAGGCTGCACCGACCGACACGAAACGTGCCCCGAAAAGAGGACCTTCTGTTGGATCCGTGGGTCTCGGTTCGCAGTGATTACCCGGCGCTTGCCTTGGAAGCGGCTGTCACCCATAGTTGGTCGCAGGGGCTCAGATAGTAGGTGGGTTCCGGGCTCTGCGCCTCGTGGTAGTCCGAGCTCCTGAGGTGCGCCCTGTTGGAGGTGGGAGGGCGAGATGCGCCATCCGATGAAGGAACTGCCACAGAGGGGGTTCGGCACCGGTACCGGTGGCTCCGTGTGAGGGCCGACACTTCATGGGCAAGACAGCCTGTCGGCGTCAGTCAGAAGGTGAGTCAGGCTCCTCCACGAAGCCACCGGACCGGAGTCTCCACCACCATCCCGGTGGCCCTTGCATCATGGCAGTCAGGAGTCCTGGACACATCAACAGGTCGCTGGTGGGTGGTCCGGCATCGCCGGACCGGACCTTTCCCATCCCACACTCAGCGAGCCAGCGCGACAAGGGCGCCCGTGCGGTCCAGTTCGGCCTCGAGTTCGCGGACGATCGGGATCACCTCGGCACCGAAGCGCTCGACCTCCTCGATGACGTGTAGGAAGCCCAGCAGCATGAGGTTCACCCCGCGCTTCTTGTATTCGAAGATGCGGTGGGCGACCTGCTCCGGTGTTCCCATCAGCTGGGTGCGGAACCCGTCGTTGTACTGCACGAGGTCCTCGAAACTCGAGTCCGCCCACATACCCTTCTTGTCGCCGGTCGACGAACCGGCCTGCTGCACCGATCGACGGAAGCCCTCGACCGAGGCCTTGTCAGCCTTCGCGATGATCTCGCGCAACTGCTCCTCGGCTTCGGTCTTGCTGTCGCGCACGATGGTGAAGCCGTTGAGCCCGAACTGGACGGTGCGGCCGTGGAGGATGAGCGATTGTTGATTTCTCGATAGGGGGGTCTCCAGGTAACTACAGTAGACCCCACATGTTGTGGTTGGTGCGAACGAAATCGAACACCTGCAATTAGGCGCTTGACCCGGCGAACGGTGCGCGACGAGGTCGATTGACGCCCCTGAGGAGCGTGTCGCTCGCCCACCAGATGTAGTAGTGACTGTAGTTACCTGGAGACCCCCCTTTCTCGATAAGTCGTCGGTGGTTGCTGGCTACCGAGGCCGAGCAGGGTCTGGAAGGCGGCCATTGGTGTGTGGCAGCAACTTACTAAGCCGTTCGTAAATATGTGGACTATGCGGTGATGTAGGCAAGATGGGGATCGCCGAAGAATCCGCGCACGAGGTGTGGCATCTTCTGGAGCCGGCGGAGTGCGGAGATGGCCTTGGTCCGGAGGTCGTCTTGGCTGGTGATGCCGGCACGGCCGATCTTGGCGGCCTTGACGCCTGTCCACACCCACTCGTCGGGGTTGAGCTGCGGCGAGTAGCCCGGCAGGGTGTACAGCCGAAGCCGACCTTCGGTGGAGGCGACGAACGTCTTGGTGGCCTTGGAGCGGTGGGTGGGATGCCCGTCAACGACCAGGAACACCGGCCCGGGCGCGTCGTGGAGCAGGCGTTTG
>JBDNIX010000346.1:0-5822 GCA_041688045.1 Nitriliruptoraceae bacterium | reverse complement strand
CGTGCCGCGTGGACGTCGACCGCGGCACGGTCGGCGCCCTTGAGCATGTGGGTGTAGACCTTCGAGGTGACGGCGGTCGAGGCATGGCCGAGCAGGGCGCTGATCGTGGCGAGCCCGATCACGCTGGCATATCGAGGGCGGACGCGAGGGAGTGCCGCAGGCCGTGCGGGCCTCCGATGTGGGGCAGGCCAGCACGCCGCGCATAGCTGGCGAACCTGGTCGAGACGTAGTCGGGGTAGCGATAGCGCCCGACCTCGTTCGGGAACACGAGGTCGTGGTCCTGCCACGTGGCTCCCAGGATCCGGCGTCGTTCGTCCTGGCGTGCATGATGCTCGGCGAGGATCGTCACGAGCGCGACGGGCAGGTGGATCACGCGTCGTGACCGGCGCGACTTCGGCGGCTTCACAACGACCTTGGAGCCTGCCTTGGTGATGGTCTGGCGGATCTCGAGCGTTCCGGTTCTCAGGTCGGTGGTGGACCAGGTCGCGTCGACGGCCTCGCCGCGTCGGATCCCTTCTCCCGGGGACTGCGATCGTGGCGAACAGCGCGTGCCAGTCCGGGTCGTCGTCGAGGACATACTCAAGGAAGTCCGCCACCTCCTCCGGCGTCCACGTCGGCTGCTCCGTCTCTCGGGCCTTGGGCTTGACGGCGCGGTTGTCAGGCGCCTGCTGCGCAGGGTCTCTGAACCTGGTACTCGACAGCGGAGGCTCGGCGTTGCCCGCAGCGGCAGACCACGGTGAGTTCATCGACCGAGTCTTGGAGACGCCGCTCTGCCGTGGCCCGCGGTAGGTGGACCTGTGAGTCGTGCCGGGGCCTGCAGCTCCAGGGCCTGTACTGCTGGGATCCGGGGCTGCCTGCCGACCGCTCAACGGCGGCGCGTCCGGCTGCGCCTCGAACCGCTGGGGCGACGCATCCATGACATGCCGACGTTGGCCGATGGTCGGTGTGCGTGCTGGGGCGGAACGCGGTCGACGTATGCGCTTCAGGATGACAGGCCGGGCGCGCGCCTGTGGTGGCGGTCGTGCAGGTGCAGCCAGCTCCGTCGTGATTGGTCACAGCGTGGTCACGGATTCCAGGGCGCACGCTGTCACGCACCGGCACCCCGAGAACCGCACTGCTGTGTTTCCCCTGGTCAGAGGCACGTTGGGAGATCCGGCGTCACGCGGCGGAACTCAGTCGCGCTACGGGAATCCGTGTAGGCCCGCAAGGGTCTCGGGGGTTCGAATCCCCCACCCTCCGCCACAGAATCATCCGCTGACCAGCCGCAACGCCCCCGGCCCCGACCACCGAGGGCGGGGGCGTTCGCGTGCCTGGCCGTCGAACCCTCGATTGGTCACAGATCGGTCACAGGATCCGGGATTCCGGGTCAGCTCCGCGTGATGGTGACGCCGAGCGCGTCGCCGATCACGTCGAGGCGTTCCAGGCCGGCCGAGGTGGCGAAGGGGATAGCGGGCCCGTCTGCAGCGAGGTCGTGCCGTGCCACAACTTTCGACCGTCCGGCGGTCGGCGTGACGAGCAGGAGGCAGAGGCCATCGCCGTCGAGGTTCACGACGGCGGTCGAAGGTAGGTCGTGCAGTTGCCGGGACACCCACATCAGCCCGTCGGCGTCCGGGTGTCGGCGGAGCAGTTCTGCCGCACGCTGACGTGAGCGTGCATAGCTGAGCGCGTCCCCGTCGACGAACTCCGCGGCGTCGGGGAGCCCGGCGTCGAGTGTCAGCAAGCGCAGATCACGGATGGGGTGGACCTGGGACCACTGCCAGCTCCGGTAGCGGGCGAGGGGGACGCGTCTCGGCCGTCCGCGTCCAAGAAGGCGGTGGAAGGTGGTCTCCGCCGCGGCGGTGCGGTCGTCGTGCCGGCGTAGAGCACCGGCACGACGCCCCCATCGCAGCTGAGCGGCGAGAAGCGGCGATCACCGGTGGCCCGCGGGTCGAACTCCGTGGAGCCGAACGCGTGCTCGTGGGCGCGAACGAAGGGCCGTCCGGCGGGCCAGACTGCCAAGCTCACGCGCTCCCGGCGTCGCGACGTCAGCGGTCTGCCTCATCCTCAGCGAGGCGAGCGACCCGCGACGGGTCGTCGAGGACCTCGAGCGGGGTGACCCACCCGTCACGATCGGGGACGGGCGTGTTCCACCACAGCGCGAGCGCCCAACCGGTCAGCTGGGCGGGCAGCCTCGCCAGCGCTTCCGCGACCACTGGCAGGGGCCTGCGTGTGTCGGGGTCGAACTGGAACCCGGGATAGATGGTGCGTCCGCGGTACTCGACCCCGAAAATGGACCGCTCCTGGACGCTCCAGCGGTGTGCGGTCTGCCGCCGGTTCCGTGCCGTCGAGCCCGCGAGGTCCGCGATCTCCTCGGGAGTGAGTGCCCCGTGCTCCGCGAGGAATGCCAACCACTCCGTCGCGTTTCGTCGGGCCTGGGAGAGCAGGCCCGGTCCGGGCACATCCCGGTGTGGCATCAGCGCGTCGACGACCCGATCGAACGGCTCGTCCAGGTCGAACGCGACCACCGCGGGGTCGCGCGCCTGCGCGTCGGCCGCGATCGCGTCGTCCTCGGTGATGACCACGTGAACCACTGGCACCCTCTCTGAAGTGACACTACAAAGACTACGAGTTTGCGTCACTTCTGTCATCTTCCTTCATGGTGTGACGTCGTGCTGGTCGTCACCGGGCGTGTTCGACATCACGTCCGACCAGCTCCGGCCACGCGCGGTGTCGCCGGATGGGCAATCTGCGTGCAACAGCACCGCTGGTTGGCCGAGATCTTCGCCTCGTCCCCGAGCTGGACGATGACGGAGCCCTGCGCGTCGCCACCGATCGCGTGCTCATCGTCCTCGAGCGACGGTGAGGAGGGGTGCCCTGGCACGACGATAGATGTACATTCGACGACGCATGGTGATGTACAGGAGGCGGCGATGGTCGAGGTCGGTGTGGCGCAGCTTCGTCGGGAGCTCAAGGACTGGCTCGATCGGGTGCAGTCCGGCGACGAGGTCGTCGTCACCGAGCGGGGTAGGCCGGTCGCTCGGCTGAGCGGCATCGACGTCGCGCCGATCCTGGACCGACTCGCCGAACAGGGCCGGATAAGCGGTGCGCCCCGCGTCGCGCGACCTGCCGCCCGTGGCCGACGACGGGTCGAGGCCAAGGGCGCGGTCGCGGATCTCGTCGTGACGGAGCGAGATGCTCGACGATGACCGTCGCGTACTTCGATTCCAGCGCGTTGGTGAAGCTCGTCGTCGATGAGCCGGGCAGTGAGGACGCTGCGCTGCTGTGGGACGGGGCGGACAGCGTGTTCACGAGCCGCGTGGCCCACCCCGAGGTTCGGGCTGCGCTCGCCGCAGCCCAGCGTGGTGGTCGCCTCGACGAGCGGGCGCACGGGCAGGCCAAGGCCGACTGGGCGGAGCTCCATGCGGCGCTCCGGCTCGTGGAGGTGACGCCGCAGCTCGAGCACGTCGCAGGCGACCTCGCCGAACGGCACCGGCTCAGCGGGTTCGATGCGGTCCACCTCGCGAGCGCGCTTACGCTCGCGACGGCCGGTGTGGTTGTTGCGACCTGGGACGGCCGACTCCACCAGGCTGCCCGAGCCGTTGGCTTGCCCACCCTCCCCCGACAGCCCTGACGTGGTCACAGATTGGTCACGGATGGGTCACAGGATCCTCGGGAGGCGCCGTCACCCGGTGGGACGGCTGCGCAGATCGGCTCCGCGTTTCCCCTGGTCAGGGGTGGTGTTGCGGGACGGGGCAGGATCGGCTGACACCCGGTACGTGCTTCGGGAATCCGTGTCGGCCCGCGAGGGTCTCGGGGGTTCGAATCCCCCACCCTCCGCCATGCTGAACGCCACGTTGAACACCCCCGGTCATTCGATCGGGGGCGTCCGCACTTCCGGTCGAATCCTCCCGTGCGGAGGTCGAGCGGCTCAAACGTCGGACTCGGCACGCGTCTCGGCCCGTATGGGAGCGTCGTGCCGGCGCTGCCGACGCAGGACCCGCCGGAGGATGCGCGGATGCATCAGGTCCTTGGGTCGATCGAGCATTCCGATGACGCGGACGAAAGCTGCAGCGACGTCGGGATCGTGGTGGGCTGCGGGCAGCAGTCGCTGCATGTAGGCGGTGGTGAGCCGCGACGACAGCGGCCGGAGACCGTCGACCTCCGGGTGAGCGAGATCGGAACCCGTGGCCAGTTCCCAGGCGTCCTGCACCGCCCATCGGGAGGATGACAACAGCCGCTGCCCGACCCGACTGAGTCCGTGCCGATCGAGGACCCGGCCCAGCTCGACGGCCTCCATGATGGCCACGGTCATGCCCTGGCCGAAGCGGGGATCGAAGGAGCAGACCGCATCACCGCTGACGAGGTAGCCCTCCGGCAGCCGCCGAAGACGGTCGTAGCGGTTCCAGGCGAACGCCGGGAACGCCTGGGTCGATGCATCGCCGATGGGCACAGCACCCGTCACGATGTCGTGAAGGTCGCCGGTCCACAGGCTGGCGGCGTAGTCGGTGAAGCCCTCCAGGTCACGGGCCGGGCGCTCGCCAAGCATCCCGATGAGGGTGACGAGCCACCGGTCCTCCTCCACGGCCAGTGCCACGCCTCCCCGGAGACCCTCGGGCGGGAGATCCACGAGCACGTGCCGGCAGCCGTTCAGGTCAGTGGGGTCGCGACGGAAGAGGCGGGTCGTGTAGTGGACGTCGACCTTGAGACGCTCTTGCTCCGGAGGCGTGTAACCGAGTTCCGCCAGCCACTGTGGCGACGGCGAGCCTCGCCCCATCGTGTCGACGACGAGGTCGGCGCTCAGAGTGCACTGCTCTTCCGCGTCCGCGGCGGACCGGAGTCGCACGCCCGTGACACGGGTCCGGTCGTCGGTCGTCGTCAGCTCCCGCCCGGCCCATCCGCCGAGGAGCTCGACCCCGTTGAGGGCGAGGACGCGATCACGCACCACGCTTTCGATCAAGGGGCGCGTCGCACCCGCAATCCGAAGGTCGGATGCCTCGCTCAAATTCAGTGGCCCGCCACCCATGTAGAAGCGCCACTCGGGAGCCGCGAGGAGGTGGGCTCCGCTCGCGGCCATGTCCGCGAGCGTGCCGGGCAGCAGTTCCTCCAGCCGCGTGAGGCCACCGGGTACCAGCAGATGGATGTGACGGCCTTGGGGTACGCCACCCCGCTGCTTCGGTCGGTCGGGCAGTAGATCTCGATCCACCAACGTGACGCGATCGAAGCGTTCAGCGAGGGACGCGGCGTGCACCAGCCCCGCCAGGCTGGCACCGAGGACGATGGCATGGGCTCCGCGGCGGGTCACAGGGCTCCTTGCTGTAGGGGCATGCTGTAGGGGCAGTGGTATCGGCCCACGCTACGCAGAGCAGGCTCCCGCGCGCCTCGGGCAAACGGTGCAACTTCGCCGCCCGCAGGGCTACACCATCCGGTGTAGATGCCCCCTACAGCAGCCCGTGTTCGTAGGCGTAGGCCGTCGCCGCTGACCGGTTGGGCAGATCCAGCTTGGTGAACACGTTGTGCAGATGGCGGGCCACGGTCTTGTCGCTGATGACCAGTTCGTCGGCGATCTCACGGTTGGTGTGTCCGACCGCCACCAACCGGACCACCTCCAGTTCACGGGCGGTCAGTGCCGTGGCCAGATCTTGCGCCGTGGCCGGAGCTGAGCCCTTGAGACGCGTGAGATCAGGTTCGGCGCTGGCCTCCTCGAACACCCGTGTCGCCGCCTCCAACTCGATCGTGGCCGTGTCTTCGTCACCCAGTGCACGCAAGGCCTGAGCAATCAATACTCGCGTGCGCGCCGTCTCAAACGGTGCCTCCAGTTCCACCCAGCGCGAGCGGGCCACGCT
>JBDNIX010000345.1:0-3635 GCA_041688045.1 Nitriliruptoraceae bacterium | reverse complement strand
CTCATCGAGCAACGCGCCACCGACGGGGGCATCGACGAACGCGGCACGGAAACGACGTTCGCTGCGCCGCCGCGACACCTCGGCCCGCTGCTGGGCCGTGACATCGAACACCAGACTTCGGCTCTCCACCGTCCGACCGGCCGCATCGACCACCGGCTGCATCCAGAGCTGGCCCCACACGACCCGGCCCCCGGCGGCCCGGAAGGCAACCACCTCGCCATCGATCGGACGGCCCGCGAGGAACCGCGCCCACAGCTGCTGCGCCCACGGTCGGCCCTCCGGTGTATCGGCGTACAAATCCAGCACCTCGCGGCCCACCAGCGCAGCCGGGTCGGTGCCCAACAGCTGCCCCGCGCGGGCGTTCACCCTGCGGACCAGCCCATCATGCGAAACGATGAAACAGGCGCACGGCAGCTCCTCCAACGCCACACTGCCGACACCGTCCGCGGTCACCGATACAGGCGACGATGGATCCATAGCAGCGACCTCACAAACGAAACGGCCACATGCCGACCACCCGGAACGCCGCCGCTCGCGTAACCGCCGACCCACGATCATGCTTCCAAAACCAGCAACGATTCCCGGCATCGCGAGGCGGTACGAGGAGCTGTCCGACACCGACCCGGTGCAGATCTCCTACCCGTTGCAGATCTGCCATGAGTGGAACACCGTCATCCACACCAGCGATCACGGGGCCGGTGACGGCCAGCACAGCGACGAGCAGCACGGCCTCGTAGCGAGAGCCGTTGCGAGTCGGCTCCAGGCCGCAGGCACCTGCCCGGATGCGGTCGCCATGACGCGCGGGACCAGTGCACGGCGGTTCACCACGGCCACGGCGAGAACCGCAGCGATGATGCCCGACTTGGCGACGAGCAGCCAACCGTAGGGCGTCGACGTCAGCGCACGCGGCGAGCCGACCAGCGGTACCGCCATCGCGAACCCGGCAGCCGTGACCAGCCCGACGGAGGCGAGCGCGGCACCCGAGAACCGAGGTACCAGCTGCGTCGCGCTTTCCGGGTGCTCGCTGCTGCGCCGCCGGACGCCCAGGGCCAGGAGCATAACGCCGGCGAAGCACACTGAGGCGGCCGCGAGGTGCACCGCATCGGCGCCGGCCAGCAGCCACACGGGTTCGACGGTGCGCTGATGCCCGTCGAGCATGTAGGAGCCGATCACGGCCGCCCCGGGCATTCAGGCGGCGACAGGCGCCGGAGCTGTCCAGAGTGCCACGAGCGAGAGGACCGCGACGACACGCAATACGGCGGCCAGGCCAAACGGGAACCTGAGGTCTGTTTCGCCGGCATTGATGACCTCGAGCGCTACGAACGCCACAACCGCCAACTCGGCCTCGAGCCAGTCGCGGTGGTGACCATCAAGAACTGCCAGCTGCTGGTCGCCGCCGATTCCGCCTCACGGTCCGGCAAGGCCGACAAGGCCCGCAAGTACGGCCACCCGCTCGTGTCTGGCGCCTCGTTCCTCCAGGCGGGCGCTGGCGAGACCGTTGAGGGTGTTGCCACGACCGTTGGGTTGCTCGACACGCTCACCTGCACCGCTTGCGACCGGGCCTGGACGCGGCCCGCGTCGCGGGGTCGCAAACCCGAGCTTTGCCCCGCCTGTCGCTGACCCCCGCCCCGCGCCGAGAACACCACCGTTATGGCTGATTTCGCGTTCGTTGGCACCACCGACGGTATTGCCAGACGTGAACAGTCAGAACGGCCGCTCTCCGTTCGAGAGGATGCCCTCATCCAGAGCCATGCTGGAACGCTTTGTGACTCGGCGCGAAAGTTGCGGCACGGTTCGGGTCGGAGGTGTCCCGATGCTTCAACCATGTGGCCCCGACACGACGATCTTGCCGCTGCGTCATGCGCTCAGTTGCCGGCCGGAGGACGTGGATCTTGAGGGCCTTTTCGATCTTGTCGCCCAGCTGGTCACGGATCTGCAGACGTGGCCAGATGAACCATGATGGGTTCGGGTCGCTGGCTTCCGAGAAGCTGCGCTTACCGGAGGCTGAGACCAGGCTGCCCGGCGACACGGCCGATCCGCACGCGAACCGGAATTCTGTGCGGTTCGAATCAGACTGCGATCCGCCCGCAGTCCCGCGGGCGGCGGGGGTGATCGTGAGGTGGCTGACGGTTCAGGACGACTGCCGTGGTGGTGAGAAGAAGCCGGTGGGCGCCTCGGTAAGCGCCTCGGGGTGGGTCAGCGGGGCGGCGTGCTCGGCGCCGGGGATCTGCCTTATCCGTGTGTCGGGAACGTGGGCGACCACGTGCCGCGCGGCGGCGAGATCGTGAGGCCTGGCATCCGATCCGTGCAGCACCAGCACCAGCACCAGCACCGGAGCCGCGATCGAGCCGAGCACGGCCGGTTCATCAGGGGTGGGACCTTCGTACGCCATCGCTTGCTGTTGGACGTTGAGCAGGTTCGGGACGTAGCGCCCGACAGCCTCGAAGTAGCCGGCGTCCTCGGCCACGGCGATGTCTTCATCATTAAAAGGGAACGCGGCGAAGGTGCGGATCGCATCCGTCAACCTGCCCCGGTCGGCCAGCTCACCCATGCGGGCGACAGCGTCACCGAGCGCCGCCCGCTCCTGCTCGTCCATCAGCCACGGCATGTTGGGTCCAACGAGGGCGACCGCGTCCACCGCGTCGGGCTGCGCCCCCGAAGCTGCGAGGAGCGCCAGATTGGCGCCGGCAGACCACCCCACCAGCCCGGTCGGTCCCGGGATGCTGTCGACGTAGACGACGACGTCATCGACCAGACGACCGAAGCTGACATCGGGGTGATCGCCGCTGAGGCCACGGCCCCGCCAGCTCGGCAGATAGCAGGTGAACCGACCGGTCAGATAGCCCCGCTCGGCTCGGACCACTACCGCATCACCTACGACCTCGAAGGCCTACTCGTCGACGTGGATGGCACGCCGAGCTTGCGGTGGGACACCTTCGGCGATCAGTGGGACACGATGATCGAGCAGGCCACCGTGACCCTCGAGCTCCCCGACGGCGACCATCAGCTCGGCTGCGTGGTCGGCGCCCTCGGCGAGGCCTTCGCCGGTGACGCAGACGGCCCGAGCTGGAACGCACAGGAGCTGCGGCCGGGGCGAGGGATCACGGTGGAGGCACGACTCGACACCGAGGCGGTCGATCCGGCAGCGAACCGGAGGCCGCCGCTTTTCGCGCCCTCGTGCTCGACGTCCACGGTTGGGTCACCTGGGACAAGAAAGCCTCGGATAAGCGAGCGCGTGTCTTCCAGGAAGCCTGGCAGAAGCTCCGAGCCCACCATGTGCAGCTCGCCGGCATCCCCAGCCACGTGGCCGAACTCGTCGGGCCCCTCGGGGTGGTGGTGGGTCTCGTCGGCCTGGTGGCGGCGGGGTTGCTGTTGCTCGTGTCGCCGGTGGGCAGCGTGGCGATCGTCGTCGGGCTGATCGGTGCTTGGGGCGCGTCCTCCATCACCGACCGGACCCGTCGGACCGCGATCGCCCGGATCGACGACGATCGGTTGGAGACCTGGCGCCAGGTCGAGGGGCTGCGCCGCTTCGTAGCCGAAGCGCACGACGATCAGATCGGCGGCATGGCCGACGACAGGAACGTCCAGCTCGACAACCCGTTCCTCGAGTTGCTGCCGTGGGGGATCGCGTTCGG
>JBDNIX010000344.1:0-4948 GCA_041688045.1 Nitriliruptoraceae bacterium | reverse complement strand
CTGCAGCCGTCGAGCCCGCGACGGGCCCGCCCGCCCCCTCCCTCACTGAGAAGGGAGCGTGGCGTATGATGGGGCCATGGCCTTCACGCGCATCAAGATCGACCACAAGATCATGGGTGGTCTTCCCTGTATAGCCGGGACGCGCATCCCGGTGGCCATGCTCGTGCGCATGGTCGCGGCCGGTACCCCGGTGGAGGCCATCCTCGAGGAGTACCCGCAGCTGCATGAGGATGATGTTCGGGAGGCCCTGCGCTTCGCTGCGGCCAACGTGGACCAGCGTGTGGTGCCGCTCGATCAGACGGCGTGAGACTCCTGATCGACGAGGCGCTCCAAGACGCCGTCGCACATCGCCTGGCCGACAAGGGCCACGACACCCGTCACGTCCGGGTTCTCGGTCTGGCGGGAAGCACTGACGACGAAGTCATGGCCCATGCCCTGGCCGAGGATCGCGTACTCGTCACGACCGACACCGACTTCGGGACCATCCTGGCATTGACCGGAGCCGCGGGCCCCAGCGTCCTTCTACTGCGGGGCGTCGGCGACTCCACCCCGGAACGCGTCACTGCCCTCCTCGCCGTGCTACCTCGAGTTGAGAACGAGCTCTCCCAAGGAGCGGTGGTGGTCATCGAGGAAGATCGCTACCGAATCCGCCACCTTCCGATTGACGAATCCTGACCCCGACAGAGTGCAGAGCACCCACATCGTCCCGGCAGGTCGATTGCCCATTATGTACCGCGCCGCATTTTCCTTCCGGCGTCCGAAAACACGGCAGAAGCCTGCGCATTACGCTCGAGGTCTCACGAAGAAGGTGCGACGACGATGGACAACGACCGGTTCGCGCAGGTCGACGACCACCTCGATGCGGTCCTGGGCGGTCCCGACCCCGTCCTGACCGCGGCACAGGAGCGATCCGAAGCCGCCGGACTGCCGTCCATCGCCGTCTCTGCGGCCATCGGCCGCTTCCTCGAGGTTCTGGCACTGGCCCGGGGCGCACGACGGATCCTGGAGATCGGCACGCTGGGCGGCTACAGCACCATCTGCCTGGGGCGGGCGCTGCCGTCGGACGGACGCCTCGTGACGCTGGAATACGAGCCGCAGCATGCCGACGTCGCGCGGCAGAACATCGACGCCGCAGGTCTGCGTGTTCCCGTCGAGATCCGTGTCGGCCCCGCCGCAGAGTCGCTGGCAGCCATGGAGGCGGTGGACACCGAACCGTTCGACCTGGTCTTCATCGATGCCGACAAGCCGCCCTATGCGGACTACCTCGATGCAGCCGTCCGCCTGTCCGCGCCGGGGGCGTTGATCATCGCCGACAACGTCGTGCAGGGCGGATCGATCGCCGACGGCCCCACCGACGACGGCCGCGTCGCCGGCGTCCAGCGGTTCAATGACGCGTTGGCCGACCATCCCGGTCTGCGGGCGGTCGCCGTGCTGCAGGTGGTCGGAGCCAAGCCCTACGACGGTCTCGGGTTCGCCGTGGTGTCCGACCCACAGGCCGGCCCGCCCCGTTCCACCTCGACGTAGCCGGATGGTTCAGCCGACGTCGCCGAGTTGCCCCAGCTCGAGGATCGGGGCCGTGTGTAACAGCGGGCGCAGCGGTGGCCGATCCTCGCCGCGGAGCGCCGCTTCCTCCACGACCGCCTGCTCATAGACATCCACGGTGCGTGCGGCCACCGCCGACCAGTCGTAGTGGCCCGCGATCCGCGAACGGCCTCGGGCGACCAGTCGATCGGCGAGCGCATCGTCGGTCAGGACCTGGATCAGCGCGGCGGCGAGTTCATCCTCGTCCTGTGGCGTGAAGGTCAGACCGGTTCCACCGGTGACGATCTCGCGGAGTCCACCCGTGTCTCCCACGACGACGGGTGTGCCACAGGCCATCGCCTCGACCGCGACCAAGCCGAACGGCTCGTAGATCGAGGGTGCGACCGCCACGTCGGCCGCGGCGTAGTGCAGGCGCAACGTGTGGTCGTCGAGGAAGCCGGTGAACTTCACGTGGCGCTGCAGCCCCAGTGCACGGACCTGGCCACGGAGCTCGTCGGAGTAGGTGCCGACCCCGGCCACGAAGAACTTGGTGGGGCCGACGGCGGCCCGCACCCGCTGCAGGGCACCGAGGACCGTCTGCACGCCCTTCTCGTACTCGAGGCGGCCGGCGAACAACACCATGCGGGTGCGCGGACCCGTCAGGGTGGGACGAAACGCCGTCGCCTCGTCCGGGTCGATTGCGAAGTCCTCGATGGCGACACCGTTGGGGACGACGTCGACCTTTGTGGCCGGGAGTTGGAACAGCTCCTCGACCTGAGTGCGCATGTACCCGGAACAGGCGATGACGCGCCGGGCTTCGTAGGTCAGCCACCATTCCGCCTGGTGGATGAACTTGTTCATCGGGCCGGGCAGCCAACCCTGGTGGCGGCCGTACTCGGTGGCATGGATCGTGGCGACGACGGGCAGGTCCCAGGTCGTCTTCAGGGACGCCGCCGCATACGTGACCAGCCAGTCGTGGGCGTGGACGACATCGAACTCATGGGTGCGTAGCAGGCGGCCGGCGGCCGCGGTCAACCGGTGGTTGAAGGACAGGACCCACGGCACGAGGTCCTGGAAGGAGATCACGGGCGGGGCCTCGGCGACGCGCATGACGTGGATGCCCTCCACCCACTCGTCTGCTGGGACAGCCGGGTCCCCGTCCCCACGGGTCACGACATGGACCTCGTGGCCCCCGGCGGTAAGGGCACGCGCCAGTGCCGCGACGTGACGGCCGAGCCCCCCGACCACGTGCGGCGGGAACTCCCAGGACAGGATCATGACGCGCATGCGCAGGAGCCTGGCAGGTCCGCGCCGTTTCAGCAACGCGAACCGTGGTCAGATCGGCGGCCAGGGATAGGGGCGGGGACCCGCCGGACCGGGCAATTCACCGAGGTGGATGAGGCGGTGGACCCGCGCGGCCAGAACGGCCAACTCGTCGTCCGACAGCAGCGTGCCCACGTCGTGCCCCACCGCGCCGGCCAGCCCGTCCGCGAGCCGGCGGAGTGCTTCGTCGGCGCCGTGCGGCAGGGCCTCGCCCGCGAACTCCCAGGCAACGGTGCGAAGCTTCGGATCCACGTTGAGCGAAACACCGTGATCGACCAGTTGGATCCGTCCCGCGACCTGCTCTCCGGGCGCGACCCACGTGCGCGGGCCTGGCAGCTCATCGGAGGGAAAGCCGGGTGCCGGGCGCCGATCCCCTTCGGCCGGCGCGACGTCACGGCGTTCATCGGCCAGCAGAACGTGGCCCGCCTTGCGGTCGGCATTGTCGATCACCAGGTCGAAGACCACCATCCGGCACAACTGTTCGATGATCCTGTCGTTCCCGATCTCCAGCAGTCGGAAATAGTGGAGTCCGGGATCGTGGGCGACGAACCGTTGCAGACTCCCGGGGCCGAACGGACCGTCCTGACGGAGCACCGTGAGGGGTACGAGGTCCCAGCCCATCGCGGTCGCGATCTCGTAGGCCGCAACCTCGCGGAGGTGCAGCGTGCGGGACGGAAAGTCCCACAGCGGCGCCTCACCACGCGCCGGCTTGTAGACCGCCAGATCGCCGGGGTCCAGATCATCGAGCCCGGGGTCGCGCCCCAGCTGCTCGGCCAGGTCCTGCAGCGAGATCGGGTCACGATCGATCATCCGGACCAGTAGCGTGGCGTTGGACGCATCGGCGAACCGGCCGATCGGCTCGATCGGCGCCGTACGGAGCCGGTCCGCCGTCGAGTCGGCGGACGTCTTCGTCACCTCGATGTCGCCGTTCAGCGGGACAGCGCTCCGTGGCCATTGGTCGACGGGCAGATGTGCTCCCCGTCGAGCCCGGTCGGACGGCCGCAGAGTTCACACCGAGGACGCCCCTGGGTGACCGTTTCCTGCGCGTGGGCCGACAACCTGCGCGCCTGGTCACGGTCCATCGAGACCTGCACCGAACTGGGCTCCAGAGTTTCGTCCGCGACGATCTCGGCGAGTTCGAGCACGACCCGTTCGCCGTCCGGATCGACACCCAGGCCGATTTCCCCGACGCGCCACTCCGCGTCGATCGGCGGACGCAGCGCCATGGCGTCGCGGTCCCAGTCCGTCGCCGGCGAATCCTCGACGCGGGCGAGGACCTGACCGAGCAATTCGCCGATGCCCTCCACCTGCCCCTTTTCGAGCAGCAGGGTGACGCGGGCGACATCGTCCTCGACCTGCAGGAAGAAGCTTCGTTCTCCGGGCACGCCGGTGTACCCGACGGTGACGTGGTGGGGCTGGAGGAAGATGGCATCGCTCACGAGCGTCGTGCCTCCTTGGAGCTGGTCGCGGGGGTCGCGGAATGTGTGCCCGGGGAGCGTGGTCCGGTGTCGTTGAAGCCGAGGAGCACGGGATGCCCGGAAGCCGGAAGCTGCAATGTGGTCGCCGACGCCGGTGAGATCACCAGCCGCTGGAATGCATCCAACGGCATCGCCAGGTGATGCGCCACGATGGCCTTGATCACGTCAGCGTGACTCACCAGGACGATGATCTGATCGGCGTGCTCGGCCGCCAGGTCCTCGGTGGCGTCGACCGCACGTCGCTGCGCGCCCCGGATGGACTCACCACCCGGAAAGGTGACCCGCGAGGGTGTCGCCTGGATGCTGGCCCACTGCTTGCGCCGCCGGAGCTGGCCGAGTGGCTTGTCGGTCCAGTCGCCGTAGTCGACCTCTCCGATGCCCTTCCGGGTGCGTACGCGCAGACCGTGCGGCTTGGCGACGATCTTGGCCGTCTCCTGTGTCCGTTCCAGGGGCGAGGCGTAAACCGCCGCCACCTTCAGATCGGCCAACCGTTGTGCGGTGTCCTCCGCCTGCGCGACACCCGCCTCGTCCAGGTGCACACCCGGGGTCCAGCCACCGAGCCGCTTGCCGGTGGCCGGCGTGGTGGCATGGCGGACGAGCACGAGCGTGGCCACGGGGAACCTCCT
>JBDNIX010000343.1:0-9919 GCA_041688045.1 Nitriliruptoraceae bacterium | reverse complement strand
GCAGCGGCTGGCCGGCGACGATGCCCGCCTTCGCGACGACCAGGCCAGGGCCATCGAGGTACTGGTCGACGACGCGGCGCGCGCCCTGGTCGTGCAGCGCACCGGGTGGGGCAAGTCCGCCGTCTACTTCATCGCCACCCGACTGCTCCGCGACGCCGGCGCCGGACCAACGCTGATCGTGTCCCCGCTACTGGCATTGATGCGCGACCAGCTGGCTGCGGCGCGCCGTATGGGCCTGGTCGCCGAGACCCTGAACTCGACCAACGTGGACGACTGGGCCAAGGTCGAGGCGCGCGTGGCCGCAGGCGAGGTGGACCTGCTGCTGGTTTCCCCGGAACGGCTCAACCACCCCCGCTTCCGCGCCGAGATCCTGGACCGGCTGGTGGCGACCATCGGGATGCTGGTCATCGACGAAGCCCACTGTATCTCCGACCACGGCCACGACTTCCGGCCCGACTACCGCAGGATCGGCGAGGTGCTGGATCACCTGGCATCGGCCCGTGACCGAGCCGTGCCCGTCCTGGCCTGCACCGCAACGGCCACGGACCGCGTCGTGGCCGACGTGGCCGAACAGCTCGCCCGCCTGCCAGACGGCGGGGACGTCGAGGTGTCCGTGCTCCGTGGACCGTTGGCGCGCGACACGCTCGAACTGCACGTGGTGCACCTCGACCGGCACGAGGAACGACTGGCGTGGCTGGAGGCCTTCCTCACCGAGCTGGCACCGCAGGGGCGGGCCGGGATCATCTACACCCTGACGGTCGCCGAGGCGGAGCGCACGGCTGGCTTCCTGGCCGATGGCGGCCACGACGTGCAGGCCTACACGTCTCGACTGGACGCCGACGCGCGGACGCAGCTTGAGGACGCCCTGCGGTCAAACCAGTTGGCCGGCGTGGTCGCCACCACGGCGCTGTCGATGGGCTATGACAAGCCCGACCTGGGCTTCGTCATCCACCTCGGCGCGCCGTCGTCCCCGGTCGCCTACTACCAGGCGATCGGCCGCGCCGGCCGCGGTGGGGAGCAGACGGCGGTCGTGTGCCTGCCGACCGCATCCGACGAGCGGTTGTGGGAGCACTTCGACGTCGCAGGCATCCCGACTGAGGGCGAGGTCCAGCAGATCCTCGCCGCGATGAGCACCACCGCGTCCCGTTCGCTGCCGTCGTTGGAGACCAGCGTGAACGTCCGGCGGTCGCGCCTGGAGCTGTTGCTGAAGGTGTTGGACGTCGACGGAGTCGTGACGCGTGTCGACGGTGGCTACCGCGCCACCGGTGCCCCCTACGACCACGACCATGCCCGCTACCAACGGCTGCTCGAGGGCCGCCGTGCCGAGCACGCCGTGATGCGGCGCTACCTCGACGTCGACACGACCAGGTGCAGCATGCAACTGCTCACCGAAGCTCTGGACGATCCCGCGGCCGCACCCTGCGGACGCTGCGGTCGGTGCACCGGTACGACGCTGCCGGTGACCGGCACACCCGACACGGTCCAACGCGCCCACCAGCACGTCGTCGGCCGCGACCTGCCTCTCATGCCGCGCCGCCGGTGGCCGTCGGGGCTCGACCGAACGGGACATGCGCGGCGAGGCAACATCGACCGGGCTCACCAGGCGCATCAGGGCCGGGCGCTCGCCGGGGTCGATGCGTCCGGATACGGCGAACCGGTCCGGCGGCTGCTCGCCGCCGTCCGAGAGCACGATCCGGACCGGGGCCGGTTCGAGCATCCCGATCTGGATAACGCGGTCGACGGCATCGTGCAGATCCTGGCGCGATGGGACTGGGCCGCTCGTCCCACCTCGATCGTGACGCTGCCGTCAAGCACCTACGGTCACCTCACCGACGTCATCGCGCAGCGCATCGGCGAACTCGGTCGGCTGCCGGTCCACCCTGAAGTGTTCACCGCCGAGGTGACGCCGCCGCAGGGCTCGATGAGCAACTCCGCGTTCCAGGCCGGCAATGCCCTGTCGAGTCTGCGTGTCACCGGGACGGTCCCGTCCGGCCCCGTCCTGCTCGTGGACGCGCTGGTGGTCTCCGGCTGGACCATGACCGTCGGCGCCGTACTGCTGGCCGAACACGGCGCCGGCCCGGTCCTGCCGTTGGCGCTGCTGGCGAGGTCCGCCAGCTGACACGGATCGCGTGGGCGCCTGTGCGTCGGGGACCGTGGCGAGCGGTTCCCACCGGGCGCTTGTAGGGTGGTTGATGAATCCGACCCCGATCGTCGAGATGTTCTTGTTGCAGGTCACCGAGTCCGCCGTCAATGCCCTTGAAGAGGCCCGTGCCGCGCAGGAGGTGCCGGACACCTTCGGCGTGCGCGTCTTTGCCCAGGCCGACGAGTCCGGCGAGGCGGCCCTGGCGCTGGCCTTCGCTGAAGAGCCCGTCGAGGGCGACCAGGTCAGCGAGCAGGAGGGCACGGAGATCTACATCGCGCCCGAACTCGCTGACCCACTCGCCGGCAGCATGCTGGACGTCGAGGACACGCCTGAAGGTCCACAGCTGGCGCTGGTGCCCCAGGACGGCGACCAGCAGTAGGCCCACTCACCGCGGTGTCGCCCGGTCAAACCTTCACGCAGCCCGGGCGAGCGTTGGGCGCACCGTGGCAGCGCCCGGTCAGGCGACCGCTTCCCCCGCCCAGGACGGCTGGGCCGGGCAACGAATGACCGGATTCGCCGACCAAGGCCCGGCTGTGTCTGCTTTTGGGGTGTCAGAGTCGCGTGCACGGCCAGGGTCCCTCTGGCCACCCTTCTCGCCCTGACGTCGCGCTGCGTCACGGATGCTCGTTGCGGCAATCCACGAGAGGTGCCGCGGACTATCGGCATGGCCACCCTGGGACGCCGGCTAGGACGTGAGTCCTAGTCACTCGGTACCATGCCGTTCGCGGTGTCATCGAGGGAGACGCACGAGTCTTGGAGGCACCATGGCCACGCAACAAGGGCGTCGAAGCGTCGAAGAGCGGCGCGAACAGCTGATCGACGCCGCGATCAAGGTGCTGGCGGACGAGGGGATCGGCGCGGCCACGACCAGGCGCATCACGGACGAAGCGGGTCTGGCGCTCGGCGCCTTCCACTATGCCTTCACCAGCAAGGACGATCTGCTGCATGCCGTGATCGAACGCTTCTCACGCGGCATCGAAACCGTCCTGCACCACGCGGTCCTCGAACCGCAGTCGTCCCCCGAAGACCTCGGGAATCAACTCATCCGGGGATTCTGGCGGTACGCCGAAGAGACGCCAGAGCTGCAACTGGCGCAATACGAGGTGACCGTGCACGCTCTGCGCGACCCCAAACTGCGCCCGTTGGCCGAACTGCAGTACCGGCGCATGGCCGAAGCCGTGGAGCTCGTGCTCGAGGATCATCCGATGGTTGCCGACGGCCAGCTGCGTACGGACCTGGCGAGTTACCTGGCGGCGGCGATGGACGGGCTCATTCTCTACCGAGTCGTCGAAGGCGACCCGGAAGCGGCAGCCCGTCGCCTGGAGATGTTCATCGGAACTCTGCCCGCGCTGGTCCAACAGGCCGCACGGCGCACGGACGCGAACGGGATTGCGGCGACGGGCTGACACCCGCCGCCGCGGCATCCCTCAGTGGTTGTGGCCAGCGTGGTCGTGCTCGCCGTCGGCGCGCTCGCCGTCGGCGTGCTCGCCGTCGGCGTGCTCTGCCAGCTGACGGTGGACGTCTTGCATGTCCAGGTCCTTGATCTGCGTGATCAGGTCCTCGAGTGCCGCCTCGGGCAGAACGCCCGGCTGGGAGAACACGACCACCTGGTCGCGAACCGCCATCAGGGTCGGGATCGATCGGATGTTGAACGTGGCGGCGAGCGCCTGTTCAGCTTCGGTATCGACCTTGGCGAACACGATGTCGTCGTGCTCCTGTGCGACCTTGTCGTAGATGGGCGCGAACGTGCGGCACGGCCCGCACCAGTCGGCCCAGAAGTCGATGAACACGATGTCGTTGTCGAGCGCGGTCTGCTCGAATGTTTCCGCGGTCACGTCGACCGTGGCCATGGGGCCCTCCTACGGATTGGGGATCGATGGCGTGTGCCCGGTGCACCCATACGGGGACGCCGAGCACGCTGCCCTTGTCAACCACGGATCAGGCCCGAACATTCCCGGCCTCAGACGCCCATGGACCGACCGATGATCTCCTTCATGATCTCGTTCGTGCCGCCGTAGATCCGCGCCACCCGGGCATCGCAATAGGCGCGGGCGATGGGATACTCGCGCATGAAGCCATAGCCGCCGTACAGCTGTACGCAGGCGTCGACGACCTCGCCGAGCAGGTCCGTCGTCCAATACTTGGCCATGGCCGCCTCGTCGACCGTGAGCTGTCCGTCGTTGAGCGCTTCGATGCATCGGTCGACGAAGGTCTGTCCGATGGTGATCTTGGTTTTCATCTCCGCCAGGACGAACCGCGAGTTCTGGAACGATCCGATCGGCCGTCCGAAGGCCTCTCGCTGCGTGCAGTACCGCAGGGTGTCCTCCAGAGCGCCGGCCGCTCCGGCGACCGCGCCGACCGCGATGCTGAGGCGCTCCTGTGGCAACGCAGCCATGAGGTAGGCAAATCCCTGACCCGCCTCACCCAACAGATGGGTCGGTGGCACCCGAACGTCATCGAAGATGAGCTCCGCGGTGTCCTGCGCCCGCAGACCGATCTTGTCCAGCTTGCGACCACGCGAGAACCCCTCCATGTCCCGCTCGACCAGGAACAGGCTGATCCCCCCGTGCGCGGCGTCGGGATCGGTCTTGGCCACCACGATCACCAGGTCGGCGTTGATGCCGTTGGTGATGAACGTCTTGGTGCCGTTGAGCAGGTAGGTGCCGTCGGCCTGCTGGATCGCGGTGGTGGTCACGGCCGCCAGATCGGATCCCGTACCGGGTTCGGTCATCGCGATCGCCGTGATGAGCTCACCGCTGGCCATGCCCGGCAGCCACCGCTGGCGCTGGTCGTCACTGGCGTGAGCCAACAGGTACCGGACGATGACGTCGTTGTGCAACGGGAAGCCGACCCGGACGCGCCGACGCGGGCCAGTTCCTCGGTAACGACGGAGTTGTAGCGAAAATCGCGAATGCCTCCGCCGCCGTACTCGATGGGCACGTCCGTGCACAGGAGCCCGAGCCCGCCCGCCTGCTTCCAGAGCTCCCGTGGGACCAGTCCGTCGTCCTCCCACGCGTCGTGGTACGGCAGCACCTCGTCGGCGACGAACCGCGCCACCATCGACCGGAAGGCATCATGTTCTTCGGTGAATATGGGGCGGTCCACGTCATGACTCCCGGGCGGAGATCCGCCATCGCAGGTCATCGACGAGCACACCGTCGCCGACCGGAACGGATCTTGGCCATCCGTTCCGGTGGACCGTACCCCCCGCCGCCGCAGGCACGGCTAGAAGATCCCGGTGCGGTTGATCCAGTAGATCCCGATGCCCAGCAGAACCAGCCCGATGACGACCCGGACCCACAGGGCGATGAGCCGGCCGCGTGGCAGCTCATCCGGCCGATCCCCACCGGGGAACGTGCCCGTACGGTGGTACCGCAGGATGGCCGCCAGCGTTCCGATCGCCATGGCCGCACCCAGCGCGGCGAAGCTTCCGACCAGCAGAAACAGCCACGACGTCTCGCCCACCCGAACATCTCCTCCGACCGACCCGACCTGCCTGGCGGACGACCAGTCTACGAAAGCCCGGAGGAGCTCAGGTCGCCAGGTCAGGAACCTACGCGGTGCCGAGAACGTCCTACCGTGCACGACGGCGGCGCGCGGACGTCCGCCTGCGCGTTGCCGCTACCTCGACGAGCCCGGAGGTTTCCCGATGAGCCGCACAGCCACCGCCCTGGTCCGCCGCCTCGTGGTCGCATGCAGCGGCGTGCTCACCGTCGCACTGCTGCTGACCGGCTGCGGCGGAGCGGACGACGCCGACCCCTCGGCCGAGCCGGACGGCGACACCGCCGACACCACCCCGGACGATGCCACGGATCCGGAGGAGACCGCGGATCCGGAGGAGACCGCAGCCCCTGATGAGACCACGGATCCGGATGAGAGCGATGGCCGCACCGACCGGAACGGCGAGCTCGCCGACGTCATCGACGCGGCCGTCAACGACGCGGCCGCAGAAGCCGGCGTCGAGGCCAGCGACATCGAGGTGGTCACCGCCGAAACCGTGACCTGGCCCGACGGCGCGTTGGGCTGTCCGGAGCCCGACATGATGTACACCCAGGCGCTCGTGGACGGCTACCGCATCGTGGTGTCGGTTGACGGCGAGGAAGTGGCCTACCACGGGAAGGACGGCGGCGGCCCGCAGCGCTGTGACAACCCCAGCGACCCGGTCAGCTGAGCCGTCAGTTCATGGTCGGGTCGTCCGGGAACGAGGCCAGCATCCGAAGGTGACCGGGCTGACGGGCCAGGACCTGTCGCCACAGCGCATCCGGATCGTCAGTGAAGACGTCCCCAGCCCGGGCATTGACGAGGAACCACGCGCCCTGCTCGACCTCATCCTCCAGTTGTCCGGGTGCCCAGCCCGCGTAGCCGGCGAACAGCCGGACGCGTTCGAGGTCGACGGCGGCCAGCGCCGGATCCATGTCGAGGTCCACCAACCGGACATTGTCCACGATCGGCGAGAAGCCATCCGACGCCACGCCGGCGGGCGCTCGACCGAGGGCCACGACGGCGGTGGGCTCCACCGGACCCCCGCCGAACAGCACCGGCGGGTCGGCAACCAGGTCCTGCCATCCGTCCAGCGTCTCGCGCACGGTGACCCCGGTGGCACGGTTGAGCACCACACCGAGCGCGCCGTCCTCATCGTGGTCGAGCAGCAGCACGACGGCTCGTTCGAACGGGGGGTCTTCCAGCGCAGGAGTGGCGACCAGCAGTCGTCCGGTGTGTGAGGTGCTCACGATGCCCTCCTCGCATGCACGGTACCGATGCCAGCAACCCGGCTGCCGTGAGGTCGACCGCTAGACCGGTGTCTGTGGTCCGCTGGGGCCACCGGAGGGAGAACCCGCGGGCGTCCGTGCGAGGTTGGCGAAGGTCGTGAGGTGGTCGAGGAACGCCAGCTTGACCACGCCGGTGGCACCGTTGCGGTGCTTCGCGATGATGAGTTCCGCGATCCCGCGGTCCGGGCTGTCCTCGTCGTAGACCTCGTCGCGATAGATGAACCCGACGATGTCGGCGTCCTGCTCGATGCTCCCCGATTCACGGAGGTCGGCCAGCATCGGCCGCTTGTCGGTCCGCGATTCCGGCTGACGGGACAGCTGCGACAGCGCAATGACCGGCGCGTCCAGTTCCTTGGCCAACATCTTGAGCCCGCGCGAGATCTCCGCGACCTCCTGCTGGCGGTTGTCGACCCGGCGGTGCGACTGCATCAGCTGCAGGTAGTCGACGATCACGAGGTCCAGCCCATGCTTCTGCTTCAGCCGTCGGCACTTCGCCCGGATCTCGTTGAGCGTGATCGACGGGGTGTCATCGATGAACAGCGGCGCCTCCGACAGCGATCCCAACGCGTCACCCAGTTTGAGCCAGTCAGCGTCGTCCAATCGCCCCGTGCGCAGCCGGGACGAGTCGATCCGCGCTTCGGCCGACAGCAATCGGTTGACGATCTCCAGCTTCGACATCTCGAGGCTGAACAGGATCGCCGGCCGATCGATTTTTGCCGTCACGTAGTGCGCCAGGCCGAGCGCCAGCGACGAGTTGTGGACCACCATGTCGTCGGCGACGAAGTTGTGGAACCCCGGCACGGTGAGGTCGTAGACCCGCTCGATCCCGGCTGGCTCCACCGACACGATCTCGTCCCACAGCACATCCGAGCTGCTGAGATCTCTGAGTTCGCGACTGTCGATGGCATCGGAGAGCTCGGCGACCAGGCGCCGCGACGGGCTTCTTTTGCCGACGTGCCAGTTATGGCCACGTCGTCGGCCAGCAGCTTCCGAGACATCGGCCCAGCTGCGTATTCCCTTGTCGCGGAGCGCGATCTCCCACACCTCTCGCGGCATCAGGTCCGTGTTGGTGTGGCGGGAGACCCTCCGCGAGGCCGCCTCACGGACGGTCGCGCAGGCGACCTCCTTGCTGAAGATGCCGATCTCGTCGAGGAAGCGCAACGCGTGCTCGGCATCACGGATCTCCAACTCGAAAGCTTCGTTGTGCCCGTCCCGGTAGGCGACCTGACGGTGACGCACGCGACTGAGGATGTCGAAGCGCAGCAGCAGGTGCTGGATATCGTGGATCTTGCGTTCGGAGACCGAGGTGTAGCTGATGCCGAAGTAGCCGTGCCGCTCCGAGACCCAAGCACTCCCATCAGTCGCGAAGAGCCGTGACAGGAAGGTCGCAAGCTGCTCCCGGGGCAGGGTGAAGACCGGCCCGGGTATGAACTTGTCGTGGCTCCCCAGACCCCACACACCGAGTTCCTGGAGCCAGGTCACGAGGTGGTTCGGGTGGTGTGCGCCCGTGTAGCCCAGGTCCTGCATCGCATCGCTGACACAGCGACGGGTCGCAGTCGACACGCCTGCGCGACCCGATGCCACCTCGGAGACCGTCCACGACGAGACACCGACTCGGTCACCGACGTGTTGCCGGGTGACGCGCTCATGCGCTCCCCGGAAGACGATCCTGCTGGCCCGGTTGTCGACCGTGCGTCGGATCGACGTGGCGGCGCCGAAGGCGGCTGCGGCTGCGGTCGCCTCGGCCTCGATGACCGGGGAGGCCGTGGTGGGGGACGGGAGGCTGTCGCGGAGGCAGCCGTCGCCGAGGAGGTAGGCGAGCAACACCACCTCGGCGTTCGCCAACGGGTCGTTGCCCTGGACCTCGTAGCGTCGGGGCACCGCGATGCGTTCACCGAGCGTCAGGTCCTTCAGCTCACGCCAGCCGCCGAGGGTGCGGAAAGGGTGGTTGTCGGTGGCATGGACGACCCGCCCGGATCGGGTGCGGACGCGGTAGGTCTGGCGAACACCATTGTCCACGGCGTCGCTCACCTCGGCAGGAACCATCCGGCCACGCTCGTCCAGCGCGAGCACTCGGCGGCCGCCCATGCCCTCACGCACCAGATCCTCGAGTCGGTGCGTGGCGCCGGTGTCCGCATCCATGATGCGGGTGTCGCCACGGAGGCACTTCCCCATGGCGGGGCGAGCGGCGATGATCACCAGGTTCTGCGGCTGCAGTCCCGCAGTCAGGCGATCCAGGTCGTTGAATCCGGTGGGCAGACCCGTGACCTCGGAACGCTGGTCGGCCAGCTTCTCGATCATCTCGAAGGAATCGGTCAGCAGGTCGCCCAGGCGCGCGTACTCGGACGCCGTGCCGGTCTGTGCGACCTCGTAGACGAGGCTCTCCGCGCGGTCCACGACGGTTTCGGCATCGTCACTGCCGTCGTAGCCCAGCCTCACGACCTCCGTGCCCACGTCGATCAGCCGACGCAGGAGCGCCTTCTGCCGGACGATTCGGGCGTAGTAGGAGGCGTTGGCTGCCGTCGGCACGGCCACGGTCAGATCATAGATGGCGGCGGCACCGCCGACCTCGTCGAGTCGGTCCTGGCGGGCCAGCCAATCGGTGATCGTGACCGTGTCCACGACCCCGTCCGACCGGATCAGTGCACCGATGCCGTCGAACACCAATCGGTGGGCGTTTCGGTAGAAGTCCTCCGGCCGCAACAGCTCCGTGACGTCTGAAGCCGCATTGGCCGACAGCAGCGCCGCACCCAGCACCGAGACCTCGGCCTCCAGCGAATGTGGCGGAACCCGGTCGTAGGCCCGCGACGACGACCCGTTACTGCTGGTCGTCGTCGCGGTGCCGGGATCGTCCGGAGGCGGGGGCAGAGCGTCACTCATGACGCGGTCGGGACGATCGCTCTCACGTGCTGCTCCTCCCCCGACGGCCCGGTGAGGTCCGAACCATCGTCACGGCACCCTACGACGTCGCGGTGTCCTCGGTGTCGTCGGTGTCGGTGTCTGGCGT
>JBDNIX010000050.1:0-24887 GCA_041688045.1 Nitriliruptoraceae bacterium | reverse complement strand
CGCAGTTCGTCCACGAACCGCCGGTAGCCCTTGTCCGTCGGCACGCGTCCGGCCGAGGTGTGCGGCTGAGCGATGTAGCCGAGTTCCTCGAGCGCTGCCATCTCGTTGCGGACGGTGGCCGCGGAGACGTCCAGGGCGGCCACGTCGACCACCCGCCTGGATCCGACGGGTTCACCGTTCGCGACGTACTCGGTGACGATCGCGCGCAGAATGGTCGACTTGCGCTCGTCCAGGTGCTCGGCCGTGTCGTCGACGGCCGGGTTCTCAACCGGTTCGGTCGTGGCTGCGGGCAGCGTGACCTTCAGGTGGACCGCATCGCCGGACAGGTCGCTCATGGCAACTCCCTGGCGTTGATGGCTCAGACGACTGCATCCGGACAGGGTACCGGCCAGCGCCGACCCGACCGAGTGGCCGGTACGAGGTCGCACGACGCCCTAGAGTCGTGGATGATGGACGACCGCCGGAAGACGGCGACCCGCACCGAGGAGTGACCGTGTCCACCGCACTGCCCGACGGGCCACCGCAACAGGGTGGCCCGACCGACACGCCCGTCGACCCGCGGAGCACCTCCGAGGTCTTGACCTCGATGGTGGCCAACGGTCAAGTGCTCGCCAAGAGGGAGATCGAGCTCGCCAAACTCGAGCTTCAGGAGGTCGTACGCGACAAGGCGATCGCCATCGGGCTGGCGGTCGTCGGCGCCGTCTTCGGCCTGTTCGTGCTGGCGTTCATCGGCGTCACGGCCGCGGCCGCCCTGGCGCTGGTCCTCGCCGAGTGGCTGGCATGGCTGATCGTCACGGTGGCCTACACGCTCGTCGTGGCCATCGCGCTGTTCGTGGCCGTGCGGCTGCTCAAACGTCCGGTGTTCCCGCGGACCAAGTCGACCGTCGAACAGACCCGCGACTGGGCGAAGGATCAGGTGCAGCGATGAGTGATGCGGTCAACGAAGCCAAAGCCGAACTGAAGGCGGCTCTGGCCGCCCGAGCCGGGGAACCGGCATCCACGCCCGAAGAAGCGGCGACCCAGGTGGCGGATATTCGCGCATCGTTGGGTCGCGACCTCGATGCGCTGAAGGCGCGGGTGCCTGATCCCTCCGACCTGACCGGACCGGCCAAGCAGATCGGTGCCGTCGCAGGGCTCGGCACGGTCCTCGCGACCGTCGGCGCCGTGATCGCCAAGCGCCGCGGCGCGCACAAGGCCCATGAGGAGGCGGTCCGGACGCAGGCGATCGCCCTCGCCCGCGAGATCGCCCGCTTGGAGCGGGAGCCCGACGAGGCCTTCCAGGAGCGTTCCTCGGGGGTCATCGCCAAGGTTTCGGTCGTGCTTGCCGCCCTGGCCGCCGTGGCCGCTGCCGTGGTGGTCGTCCGTCAGCGCCTTGCCGGCGACGACGACGTTTGGGATGCACCGGCGTGACCGATCCGTTCGACGGCGCACGACCGTCGATCCCGATCGTCACCAGCGAAGCTCACCGGCTCCACGATCCCGCGTTTGAACTCAACGGCGGACAGGTCGTCTCGCCCGTCCATGAACGCCCCGCACGGCTGGACGCGATCGGAGACGCGACGGCGGTCCGGGGAGGTCATGATTCCCGACACGTTGCCTTCTCCGCGCTGGGCACGCGGCGGTCGTCCGTCGGCATCGGCACATGCCCAGGCCGGTTGGTGGTGCTTCGATACCGCCACGCCCGTCGTTGCCGGGTCCTACCGGGCTGCCCGCGCGGCGGTCGACGTGGCGGTCACCGCCCGTCGGCTGAGCGACGGCGGCCGGGTGGCGATCCTGGACGTGGACGTCCACCACGGTAACGGCACACAGGATCTCTTCTGGCGCGACCCGAACGTCCTGTACGTCTCGCTGCACGGCGATCCCGACCATGAGTATCCGTATTTCTCCGGCTTCGACGACGAGTCCGGCGAGGGGCCCGGCCGAGGCCTGACGCGCAATCTGCCGCTCGCGCGGGGCACGGACGACCGCGCGTACCTCGACGCCATTGGGGTGGCCGGCGAGGTGATCGACGAGTTCGATCCCGCGACCGTGGTCGTCTCCCTGGGATTCGACGCGTCACGCCACGATCCGATCGGTTCGCTGTCGCTGACCACCGACGGGTTCCGGCAGATCGGACAACGCCTCGCCGACCTCAGACGACCGACCGTGCTCCTGCAGGAGGGGGGCTACGAGGTGGATCATCTAGGATTATTCGCCGTCGCTCTCCTGGGGGCATGGCCACCGCGGACGCGGTGTAGACGAAACCGCCAGCCCGGTCAGGCCCGCGGATCGTCTTCTCCGAGGACACCGCGGGTGATGGTCCGCGGCAGTATCCCGGCTGCAGCCACGCGTTCGACCAGCGGGCGCAGCGCCGCGAGAAGCTGTTCGCTGGCCCCCACGCCCAGCGACTGCCACGGAGCAGCGGCCAGATCATCGGTTGCCTGTTCGATGTGCTCTCGCAGGGCCTTGCCGGCCTCGGTCAGCTGCCCACCGTCGTCCAGAAGTCCGCGATGCCGTAGCGCCGCGACACCGGCGTCCCATTCCGGGTCCGTCCATCCCCGAAGAGCCGAGAGGCGTTCACGCAGTTTCGGACGGTCACCAACGACGGTCAGATGCGACGCCACACCGTCGAGGTCTGCAGCGACCAGCTGCGCGACGTGGCCGCCGCCCCGGGACTCGCGGATCCGGGTCGCGGCCTGCCACAGGATCAGCGGTGACGTCTGTCCCCACGGCACGCTGGCCCATGCTGCGCCCAGCGGTCGTCCGATCACGGGGTGGAACAGCGCGGCCTCGCGTGCCAGCTCCGCAGCCTGTGCCACCTCGGCGTCACGTCCTTCGAACAGACCGGCGAAGAGCTCGACCATGGCAGTCTGCGTCATGTCGAGAGCCTGATCGGGCGTCACCACGTCCCAGGCATCAGCCACCCCCATGGCGACCGCTCGCGGCGCGAAGCCGTACAGGACCGCCACAACGGCTTCGGCGGGCAGGGTCCCGAGCGGCGCGGTACGCATGGCGACATAGCTCATCATGCGGTTGCGCAGGCCAATGGCCCTGCTCGCCGCCGCCACGTCGGCGGAGAAGTAGACCGGTGTGTGCACGACCTCCAACGACTGCCACACGCGGCGGGCGAGCGCGCGTGCCTCGACGTCGTGCTGGTAGTTCTCCTGGATCGTCACGACCGCTCCTGTCCTTTCCGAAGGCCGGCCGACCCGACCTCCTGCCGCGAACGCTAGACGACGGGGCGTACCCTCCTCGGCGACTCCGGCGACTCCGGCGTCCCTGCGGCGCCGGCACCGTCGACCGACCCGCCACCATCCGATGAGGCTTGCGTGTCCGAACCGCTCAGCCGCGCACAGGCGCTGCGTGTCCTGGCGCTCGCTTCGGCCGCCGACGCACACGACATCAAGCGCGCCTACCGACGCCTCGCGCGCCAGCATCATCCGGATCTTGGCGGCGACCCCTCGGTGTTTCACGAACTGCAACAGGCCTTCGAGCGGCTGGTCGATGACGACGCAACGCCCACCGCCCCGACGATGTCCCGTGGACGACCCTCACGGCCAACGCCTCGGCCCGCCGACGGAGACGGCGACATCGACCTCGACAGTGTCGATTGGTCGGTCGCCTCGCCGACCCCCGGATGCCGGCTGACACGCAGTCACATGGCGGTCGCCATGTTGGACGGGGACGCCATGGGGGTCCGTGCGCTGGCCGCGACCAGCCGCTCGCCCGGATCTCGACTCAACCTCATCGCCCCGCATCTGGCGGGCAACATGACCTGTTCACTCCGGGCCTTCCCGGACGCCGACGACCGTGGGCGTGCGATGGTGAGCATCGAGATCCGGGCGTGGAACCGCCGCAGTCGCCGTGTCCTGCAGCAGGCCGCCTTGGTCGGGCACTGGACCCGGATCCGTGGTTCCTCGAGCATCCTGCTTCGCACCCAGGTGGCACCGGGCACGCAGGCACGCTCGACGATCGTGCGTGCCGTCGACCGCACCGAAGAGTTGCTCGAGCCACTCGGCTGGGGACTCGACGCCTGGACGCTGACCGCACAGGCGCGGTGACCCATCCGCCGTCGAGGGTGCTCGGACTTCGCCGCCTCTTCAGGCAGGCTGGGACGATCACGGTTCCAGGAGCCCCCCTTGTCCGAGAGCTTGCCGGAGAACAACCTCCCCCTCTCCCCCGATCTGCTGCTCCGGCGTGCCGCCGAGGGCGATGCGGCGCGTGCGGTGGAGTTGTTGGCCTACGTCAGTCCCACCAAACTGCTGGATGCGGTACTGACGCAGGCGGAACTCGCCATCGATGAGGATCGCAGCCGCCCTGCGGGCATCGACGCGATCGCCGAACTCGACCGTGCCTCCATCGAGGTGATGGGACTCCCCCAGGGGGCTGATCTGGACCTGGGCTCGGAGCGGGGCGACGACCGCTTCGATCTTGACCTGCACCTGGATCTGCACACCGACGGCGTCTTCGGCGGGAACCCGGAGGACCCGTCCGGGGACCGGCTCGATGAGTCGGACGAGGCACCGGATCGCCCTCGCTCGATCGACGATCCGGGGCCGATCGAGGCGTCCGACATCGTCTGGCACCCCGACAATGACGCCTTCCTGGACGGGCCCGCCCTGATCGGCTGGGAGCTGACCACCGTCGCGCCCCTCGACCTCGAAGCTGCCGTTCTGACCCTGCCGATCCGGCCGTGGCACCTCGCGCTGGTCGCGTTCATCGACCGCGCCGATGCCGACGGGGTCGTTCGTCGACAGGTTGCCGCAGCGGCCGCCGACGGCCGCCTGATCGCCGCCGCCCTGCGCTTCTCATCCCCCCACGACGACCCGGACGTCCTTGCGGCCACGGTCAGCCGCGACGCGGACGACCTGGGCGAGCTCGGGCGGCTGGCGGCTAGCCTGCGTGCAGCGTTGCGCTCGGCGGCTCGCGGGGTCGGCTGACCCCGCAGACGTCCACGCCGCATCCGCCGCCCGAACGTGTTTCGGTCCGACGGCGGGTAGCTCCGCCGTTCGCGTCGGCCGCCGACGCCTGCCAGACTCCCGCCCCATCCGCCTCACACCCCACCGAGCTGCCTGTGCACGTGCGCGCCCGTTTCCGTCCGAACCCGCGTGGGTTCGGCTTCCTCCACCTCGTCGCTGCTGATGGTCTGACCCCAACCGAGGTCACCGTCGACCGCACCGATGGACCGGCCGTCACGGCTGACTCGGTGTTCGTCCCCCCACCGCTGGCCAAGGGCATCATCGCCGACGACCTGATCGATGCCGAGGTCGCCGCCGACGACAAGGGCCTGACCGCCACCTCGATCACGATCGTCGAGCGACCTCGTCGCATGCTGGTCGGCACGGTCCAGCAGGGGCCCGGGCGACTCGTCCTGGACCCGAATGGAGGGATCGGTTCCGGCTGGATCCGGCTCGACGAGTCGATGACCGGGCCGCTGACGGGCGCGCTCGGCAGGGTGATCGTCGTGCTGCGCGCCGAGGACGAGGACCGGGCCCCGCTCGGCCGCGCCCTGGTCGCCGGGCCGTACATCGCCGGATCGCCCCAGGCAGTCCGTGCCATCTCCGCGGTGGTTGCGCTCGGCCGCGCCGCCCCGGAGCTGGTCCCGGGGGGCGCCGCAGCAGCCGGGTTGGAGCCGTCTGCCGCCGCCATGACGCACACACGCGTCGTCGGGCTCCTCGCAGGCGGAGGGCGGGGGGCTGCTGGTGGGCTGGATGTCAGCGGGCGAATCCCGGGTGCCGAGTTCGGACCCTTCGATCGGCGCGATGAGCCGAGTGTGACCATCGACTCTGCCGAAACGCGGGACCTCGACGACGCTGTCGCGGCCACCTGGTCCGGTGATCCCACCGCACCTGTGCACGTCGCGATCCACATCGCCGATGTCGCCGGCACCGTTGGTATCGATTCCGACGCCGACCTGTACGCCCGCACGATCGCGTCCACGGCCTATCTGGCTGTCGGGGCCAATGCCCCCATGCTCGACCCGGCCCTGTCGGAAGACTCGCTGTCCCTGCTGCCCAACGAGTACCGGCATGTGATCAGCGTGCGGTTCGCCGTTTCCGCCGAGGGCCACATCAGCGACGTGGACATCGAAACGGCATTGATCGAATCGCGAGCCCGGCTGACCTACGGCGCGGTGGAGAAGTGGTTGGACGGCGACCACGGACCCGTTAAGACCGAAGCCGGCCAGCACGCCAACATCGCGACCGCGGTGCTCGACGCGGCGCTGGAGGCATCACGACGTCTGGGCGTCGAGCGCGATGCTCGTGTGACATTCGAGGAACTGTTCGCCGATGCGGAAGTCACGCCCGCCCTCGTCGACGGACGCCTCAATGCCGTCGCGGCCGAACCCGATGCACGCGGCTATCGCCTGATCGAACGCCTCATGGTGGCGGCCAACGAGGCGGTGGCGAGCTATCTGGTGGCCAATGACGTCCCGGCGCTGTATCGCGCCCACCAGGGGCTGGACCCCGAGCGCCTCGAGCGACTGGTCGCGGCGGTCGAACTCGCCGGCGCCAGCGTCCCCGCGCTGGACGACCCGGACAGCGAGGCCGACGTCGTCAGCGCACAGTTGCTGGCGGAGATCGATCGGCTTGGCGCGGAGGGTCGTGGGGCCGACCGAGCCCTGCTCGTGGCCGTGGCGACCGGATCCACGGCGCGGGCCACCTACGACCCGGACCCCAAGCACCACCGGGGCCTGGCATCCGGGGCCTACACGCACTTCACCTCCCCCATCCGCCGTTACGCCGACCTGGTCGTGCATCGTCAGCTGCGCGCCGCGGTCGCCGGTGAAGCACTGCCCTACAGCAGCGAGGATCTGGCCGCACTGGCCGGATGGTTGGACGCACGTTCCGGCGCAATGAACTTCCTGCAGGCGCGCGAGAGGGGCGATCTGTGGGCGATCCTGCTGGACCGCGGTTTTCTGTCCGCGCCTGAGCCGGCCACAGTGACCGGTGTCACCGTCAACGGTCTGAAGATCCGTATTCCACGGCTTGGGATCGGCGCGTTCGTCACCGCCGAACGGGCGCTCGGCCTGCCCGACCGCGAACGCGGACAGTTGCAGGTCGACGAGCACGGGCTGGACACGACGTCCGGGCCGTGGCGCGTCGGCTCGCAGGTGATGGTGCGGTTCGTCGGCCTGGACACTACCGGCCGGACGACCTGGCGCCTCGGCGATCCGTCCCGCGCCTGACCCGAAACCCGGAGGACCGGATGAGCCGCACCCGAGAGCTGTTGGCCACGATGGTCGGGCTGGACACCACCAGTCGGGAATCCAATCTGCCGTTGGTCGCCTACATCGAAGGGTTGTTCGACCGGCACGACATCCCCCATTCACGGGTGATGAACCCGGACGGGACCAAGGCCAATCTGCTGGCCCGCGTCGGACCGGACGTGCCGGGGGGCGTCGTGCTGAGCGGCCACCTGGACTGTGTACCGGTCGACGGCCAGCCATGGACGCGCAACCCCTTCGCCCTCATCGAGGAGGACGGCCGCCTCTATGGGCGCGGCACCAGCGACATGAAGGGCTTCCTGGCCGTCGCGCTGGCGGCGCTGCCGGACATGATTGGGGCGCCGCTACATCGGCCGATCCTGTTCGCCCTGACCTACGACGAGGAGATCGGCACGGTCGGAGCGCCGTCCGCCGTCGAGGGGCTGTTGGCGGACTATCCCCGGCCGGACGCGGTGATCATCGGTGAGCCCACCTCCATGGAGGTGGTCAACGCCCACAAGGGCGTGCGCGGGTTCCGGCTGGTCGTCGAAGGCCTGGACGGCCATTCCAGCCAGCCGCAGCACGCGTCGAACGCGATCGCGGCGATGGCGCGGATCGCGACCCACATCGATGATCTGGCCGCCGCCCATCGAGTGGCCGCTTCGGACCCGCGGTTCGATCCGCCCTACACGACCTTCAACCTGGCCATGGTGGAGGGCGGCCAAGCCATCAACATCGTTCCTCGGCACGCCGAGCTGACCTTCGAGTACCGACCCGTCCCCGCAGACGACTCGACGGCCATCCAGGACGCCATCGAGGCCTTCGCGCACTCGGAGGTGCTCCCACGACTGCGTGCGCAAAGCGGTGTCGGCGCCGTCCATATCGAACCGCTCGCCGCGGCACGAGCTCTGACCGCGGAGCAGGACGGCCCGGCCGAAGCGCTGGTCCGACAGCTCACCGGCTACGACGGCCCCGCGCGGACGGTCCCCTTCGGCACGGATGGCGGCCACTTTCAGGCTGCTGGCCTGTCCACCGTCGTCGTGGGGCCCGGCAGCATCGACCAGGCCCACACGCCGGACGAGTGGATCGAGATCGATCAGTTGGAGGCCGCCGAAGGCTTCGTCGGACGGGTCATCGAACATCTGACGACCTAGCTTCCGGGGCCCGCGCACGGCGGCGAAGCCCGACGGTGATGCGGTCAGTCCCGGATGCAGTCGAGCATGGCGATCGGTTCGCGGCCGCGGTAGCCCGACGCGAGTGGGTGGTAGTAGGCGATCGCGTCCTCGTCGTCGCGCCAGCACAGCAGGACGTCGATCTCCCGACCGTCGCGGATGGCACGGGCCGGGAAGTCCAGCAGCGCCGGGTCCAGTCCCTTGACCTGGATCGAGCGTTGCGTGAACCATGCCATGGTCTGATCGAACGTGGTTTCGAGCGTCGCCGCATCGCTGCTGGTCACCATCGCCTGTCCGTCACGCAGGTGCTGCAGGACACGACGCAGGTCGGTCAACACCCTTGAAGCCTCCGCGAGACGCTGCTTGGCCTCGGGCAACAGTGCCTGAGCATCTTCGAGCGAATAGGTGATCGTCATGGCACCAGTCTGCCGGGACCCGCCGCGCTTCGCATCCGGCCACGCGAACGGGCGTGCGCCGCCATGCACCGCCCCGGAGGATCGCCAGACGCGTGCCGGCCCATCACACGCCGTCGCGGAACCGCTCCTCGCGCCACGGATCCCCCCGGTCGTGGTATCCGCGTTTCTCCCAGTACCCCGGGACGTCACGGTCCACGAGTCGGATCTCAAAGACCCACTTCACGCTCTTCCAGCCGTAGCGCGACGGCACGACCGTGCGCAGCGGCCCGCCGTGTTCGGGGGCCAGGTCCTGCCCGTCGTGAGCCCAGACCAGCAGACTGTCGTCCGACCGGAGAACCTCGAGGTCGAGGTTGGTGCTATAGGCGGGATGGCCGCTGACGATGGCGTGGGTGGCCGAGGAACGGACGCCGGCGAGGTCGAGCACGTCGCGGATCCGTACGCCGGTCCACGTGTTGTCCAGCCGTGACCAGTGCGTGACACAGTGAAAGTCGCGCGTGACCGTGGTGGTGGGCAGGTCGCGGAGATCCGACAGGGTGAGCACGGTCCGTGCCCGGACACGCCCGGTGACGGTCACGCTCACGTCGGTCGGACGCAGGGCGGGTACCGATCCGATGTGGAGCACGGGCCAGCCTGCCGTGAGATGCTGACCCGGTGGAACACGCGAGGGGTCGTCCACGGTGGTGGGGGCCGGGGAGACATCGGTGGTGGGTTCGAGCAGCGGGGCGAGTTCCTCGACGTCCAGGTCCGCGGTCCGCTGGGTGATGGCGGAGGCCAGAGACCGCCGCGCAGTTCCATCGACGATCCCCGTCAGGCGGGTTCGTGCCGAGTCGAGGAGGCGGGCAACCGGCTCACGAGCCGCCTCGGGCGTCTGGCGGGCGGGTGCGGCCTTGCGCAGGTCGTCCGCGCGCGTCAGCAGGCCCTGAATCTCCGCGATCACGGCCGCATCCGCCTCGGCGTCCGACGAGGGGACGTGTACCCGCCCGACGGAGGGGCTGGCCTCCGGGGCGGTGAAGGGTACGTTGCCGTCGGGCGGGTACGAGCCGGTCACGGTCATCCCTCCCGGGCCGGCACGTCGAGGTGGTTCTTCGACGCAGGGTGCCACAATCGCTCCGTCAGACCTGATGCGACAGCCACCGTTGCATCCCGCGGCTCTGCACCACGATGATCACCGGCTGGAACGGGTCATGGGGCGGGATGTGCAGGCGTTCGACCAGCGGCCCGACCAGGTCTTCGACTCGCGACGCGACGTGGATCGACAAACCGGCCGTCGTGCCGGCCGTCGTGCCGGTCGCGGGTGCCGGGGTCGGGACCTCAGCCACGCGACGGATCACCACGGGCCTCCAGCAGCCGGACGACGGTCGCACCTCCGACGTGGCGGAACCGGTCGGCCACGCAGGTCAACACGATCACCTGTGCATCGGTGGTCTGCCCCAGGAGCGCGCCGAGCCGTTCCAGGCGCAAGGGATCGGTATACCCCAGCGCATCGTCCAGGACGAACGGCACGCCGTCCCCCCCGGCAAGCTGGGCGGCAGCCAGGGCGCTCAGAATCGCCAGCTGCTCCCGGGCCCCCGCGGACAGCTGCTCCCACGCCAGCGTGACGCCGTCGAGGGTCCGGGTCACGATCGCCAGATCGTCGCCCAGCGCGATGTCGACATCCCGTCGGTAGAGCAGTCGCGCGAGATCCAGGATTCGGTCCGTCAATGGCGTCCGGTAGGTGCGATAGGCCTCGCCGCGAGCCGTGGTCAGGGCGTCGTGCAGCACCCTGGCCGCTGCGGCACGGGCATGGATCCGGCGCTGGTCGGCGAGGGCACGGGCGAGCTGTTGGTCGAGATCCTGCTCCCGCTCGCCGAGTCCCTGCTCCCCGACGACGTCGAGCCGGGCGCGCAGCGCGGCCCGGCGCTCACTCAACGTGCGGATCCGTGCCTGTGTGTCCGTGCGCTGCTGCTGCCAGTTGCGCGCATCGAGTTCCACCGCCACCGGGTCGAGCCCCGCCAGTTCTGCCTCCGCGTCGGTCAGCGCCGCCGTCGCCGCCGCCAGCTCGCTCTCCATCTGCGCCAGGTAGGCATCGAGGTCATCGTCGGATGCGGCCGCCCGGGCTTCGGTCAGCGCCGCCTGCTCGCGGGCCGCCTGCTCGCGGCGCTGCACGAGCGTGGCCTCGTCCGTAGCGGCCCGGGTCCGAACCGCGGCGAGCTCTTCACGCGCGGCGTCACGGTCTGCCCGGAGGTCCGCGACCCGGTCGTCGGCGGCCTCGGCCGCGGGGCGGGCCGCGTCCAGACGTCGTAGCGCGGTCTGCTGGTCGGGAGGTTCCGCAACCCCGTCGGGGAGGCGGGCCGCCAGGGCGGTGACACGCGCGTCGCCCTGTTCCCAATCGCTGGCGAGTTCCTCGACGGTGGCCGTGCCAAGTTCCCGCTGCAGGGCGTCATCGCGGTGACGCACCGTCGTCTCGTGCGCCGCGCGCTGCTCCGCAACCCGCTCCGCGTGGTCGAGATCGTCAACGCGGGGACCCTCACACGCGGCCACCAGCCGTTCCCTGGCATCGACGACCGCACGGTGCAGTTCGTCCGTCGAACCACCGGCGCGGACCTCCACCTCGACGTGGTCGGGCACATCGAGGTGGAAGCGATCCCCCACCATCGTCTCCCACGACGCATCGGTGTCGACCGTCGTCGAGACGCCGTCCGACGTCAGATCGATCGGCCGGCGTGCATGGACCCGGACGGTCGGCGCACCCGCTGCCAGGGTCGCGACGGCGACGTCATGGTTTCGCTGTGCCTCGCGGATGGCCGCCAGCTTGGGGGCATCGAGGATGATGGTCCGCAGGGCCGCATCGGCATCACGGGCTTCCTCGATCACCGTCCGCACACGGTCATGACGAGCCGCCAACTCGTCGCGCTGACGGCGAGCCTGCGATAGGTCGACCAGGATCTCGGCCACCTCGCGTTCGGACCGTGCCACGCGGGCCGCATCGACCGCCTCGGCGAGGTCCCGGTCGCAGGCCGTGAGGCGCTCCTCCAGTTCCCGCTGCCGGCTACGGACGGGGTCGAGTCCGGCCTCCAGGGTTTCCACGTCGTCGGTCAGCTCGCCGAGAAAAGCGGCCTTCTCCGCCCGTTCGCGCACGTCACGACGCGCGGAATCTCGGGCCTGGCAGGCCCGATCCCGTTCCGCGGTCCGCGTGGCGACGACCTGGGCCTGGCTGCGGATCGATGCCAACTGCTCGTCCAGCGCCGCGACACGTGGCTCTATCTCGTCGCTGAGTCGCCCCGTGAGCGAGGGCAGCTCGTCGTCGATGGCGCCGAGTTCGTCGACGTCCCCGGCCACCTCGATCAGTTGCTGGCAGACGGCGTCGTGGTCGGTCTGGATCTCCTTGACGCGCGCATCAACCTCCGCCAGCGCCTTGCGCGCTGCACCGCCGGGAGTGAAGTAGCGCGCGAACTCGTCGGTGACACGGTCGAGGAGTCCATCACCGTCAGTGCTGCCACTGCCCCCCGCGACCGCGTCCAGACGAGCCGCCAGCACCGGACTGTTCTGCAGCGGAACCGCCTGGAGGTCACGCCCTTGCGGGAACCGCAGGGCCGCGTACAGATCGAGGTCCACCTCGGCTTCGAGGATCTCGCGGAGACGATCATGCGCCTCCGTGCCGCCCAGCTGCTGCGCCGTGGGAGCGTGGACCTGCAGGGTGGTCGCGGTCTGCCGGTTGAACGTCTTGGTGCAGCTCAGATGGGTCGCACCACTGATCAACTCCACCTCGATCGTGCTGCCGACGTCCATCCCGACCGGCTGCAGGTCCTTGACGCGCTGGGCCTTCGAGGTGTCCTTCATGTCCAGCAGCACGTCAACCGCGTCCAACAGGGTGGTCTTGCCGGACTCGTTCGGCGCTTCCACCACCGTGACGCCGTCACGAGCGATCCGAACCTCACAGGCGTCGATGCCTCGGACGTTCTCCAAGCGGATACGCAGCAACCTCATGCGTCGACCTCCGCGCTGAGCCGCACGAGCAGACCAAGCGCATCGGTGGCCGCAAGCGCTTCGTCCCCGTCGCCCTGAGAGCGCTCGAGCAGCCGATCGCGAGCCACCGCCGCGTAGCCACCGAGCGGCAGAGCCTGCACGTCCGCGGTGTCGGGAGCAATGGCGATGTCCCGATGCCGCTCCGGGTGCTCCAACGCACCGAACACATCCCCTCGGGCATCGAGTTCCCGTTCCAGACGCGCTGCCTGGGTCAGCGTCAGCGTGCCGTCGATCTTGAGCTTCACGATTGCACGCGACCGCTCCGGCACCGCGTCCAGGTCCGCAAGGAGGTGATCGAGGTCGTCATCACCGTCGACGGAGCGCGCGATGACATGGAAGGCCCACGTGCCCACCGGGATCTTCTGGACCCGCGGCGGGTCATCGTCGAGGTCGACCACGAGCGCGTTGCCGGGATCGTCCTCCGTGTAGGCCGTCGGCTCGGGCGACCCCGAAAACCAGATCCGGCCACCGGCGCCGACCGAACTCGTCGAGTGCCGATCCCCGAGCGCCACGAAGCTGACCTTGCCGGTCGCGATGGAGGGGTCGACATCCGCCAGTCGAAAGGTGCCCGGCTGGTCGAAGTCACCGCTGAGTACGTCGGCAGTACCGTGCCCCACGACGACCCGAACCGCCCCGTCGGCCGGCTGCTGCGCGCAGGTCTCCGCAACCAGATCCGTCAGCGGATGCTTGCTGGTCCACGGCGCACCGACCACCTGGACGCCGTGGCAGGGCGTGCGGGGCCGACGATCCCCGAGGACCTCCACGCCGGCAGGGCACCGGTCGAGGAACGATCGCTGGCGATAGACCGATCCTGGATCGTAGACATCGTGGTTCCCGGGGAGCAGGTAGACGGGCACGGTGAACGCCTGCAGGGCATCGAGTGCCCGTCCGAGCGTGGTCCGATCGGGCTGGTTGGTCTCGAACACATCACCGGCGACCACCACGAACGCACAGTCATGGGCCGTGGCGACGCCGGCCAGGCGTTGGATGGCATCGATCCGCGCCTGCGAGAACCGCCCCTGCGCTTCCGCGTCGAGGAAATGCCGGGTCATGCCGAGTTGCCAGTCGGCGGTGTGCAGGAACCTCACCATCCAGCAGCCTCCCCAGAGCCTCGCGGGTCTTGCGGTCGTGTCGGAGCTGGTGGGGCCGGCCCACCAGCACCTCGACCCTATCGATGGCCTGCGACATGACCCCGTTGGCGGCCCGGGAGGTGGGGAAAACACCGGCACGACCACACCGCCACCGCTATCGTTGCCAACGAGCCAAGATCCGGGTACGCCGCGCCCGGGCACGTTTCTACCGTCGGCCCTCGGCGAACGTCAGCCAACGGGGATGTTTCCGCTGCAGCCCTGCGGAGGGCGAATGTCGACGTCGACCATACGTGAACTGTTGGGCGACCACGCCCTCAACCGGCTGCGCGACCTCGTGGGTTCGCGCCACGACGCCATGCTGTCGTTGGTGTCCGCCGAGGGCCGGGTCGTCTGGGCGTCCGAGCAGGGTTCACGGATGATCCACGGCCGCGACCCGCAGGACGTCATCGGCCAGCCCGTGGACGCGCTGGTCCACGAATCGGAACTCGCCAAGGTTCACGGCGCGCTGAGCCGCGCGCTCACCGGAGACACGGTGTCGTGTGACATCTGGGCCGCCAATGCCGATGGTGAGCGGCGACGCGTGCGGCTGTTGCTCTGGCCCAAACGAAAGCACGACCATGTCATCGTCATCACCGTGGCGAATGTCCTCGATCCCACGGCTATGGGTCCACCGTGAACGTCACCTCGTCGTACTCGACCCGGTTCCCGGACTCCGCATCGTTGACGAACACCACGATGGTCCAGTCGCCGGCGGTCCAGTAGGTCTCCTCGAAGCTGAACTGCGCCCAGTCACCGAGCGTCCCCCCCTGGGTGAACCCACTCAGTGTTGGCTGGCTGTTCTGGCCATGGAACGTTTCGTACTGGACGTTGGCCTCGAACGTGTCCGAACACCCCAGCACCTCAACGGTCACCGGACCGGGCCCGGCGTCCAACCAGCTCGCGTCGTGATCCGACGGGAACACGATGACGGCGCCGGGTGAGGATTCGGTCACCGTCGAGCAATCGGCCAGGGCTTCGGCCTCGGCCGGCGGCCGGTGCTCGCCGGGCCCGCCGTTCGAAGGTTCCTCGGCCTCGTCTGGCTCCTCTTCGGCCTCTTCGGCGTCGTCCTCCGCCGGATCCGGCTCGGGCTCCTCGTTCGCGCTGTCGTCCGTAGCCACGTCCTCGGACGTGTCGATCGACGTGTCATCGACCGCTCCCGCGTCCTCGCCCTCGGGCGACTCCTCGCCTCCGCCGCAGGCCGCCAACAGGATCGATGCGCACGCTGCCGCCACGACACGTCGGCGCCATCCGGCAGCCCAGGTGAAATCGGATCGGTTCACAGCCTCACTCCCGGGTGCTGGTCGGTTCGTCTCGCCCCATCGTAGTGGGCGCGGACGACGAAGCGGTCGAAGCCAACCGGCGACGTCCGTCTCCGGTGCTGCTCGGTTCATGCAACCCGTCATGCGGGCCCGTCAGCGGCGATCGAGGCGCTGTTAACGAGGCTCCGCGGGTGGGCGAACGTGGGTCGACCCCGCCCGCCACCGAGCCTGAGCGCGGTGTCCAGGTCCACGACGACGTCCGGCAGGGCCGAAGCCTCCACGGGATGGGAGCACAACAAACCCTAGGCGTGTTCGCAGCGGATGTCGACCGCGTCATCCAACTCGGCCAACTCCGTCGATCGATGCGCCAGGCGCTGCCAGAGGGACTCGATGTCCGGTCCACCCAAGTCGGCCAGGCGCTGTTCGGACGCCGCCACCACCTGTCCGGCGATAGTGATGTCCGTCCGGGACAGCGCTTCGCGTACCTCGATGTTGACCACGCCGACGACGTGGCCGTCGAAACTGACCGGCAGGCTCGACTCAGCGACCACACCGGGGGCGGCGACCTCCCGGTGCGCTCCTGCCACCGCGGAATCTGCGGCCGAGCGCGCTGCGATGTGCATGGTGAGTACGTCGACGGGCACGCGGGGAACTTGACCCCTCCGAGCACGGCGGCGAGCGATGGTCCGGGCGGTCGATCCGCCCGTCCTCACTGTCCACAGCTCCATCCCCAGGCTGTCCACCGCGCGCCTGCTGCCAACCGTGTGCGCCAGGCAACGCAGTTTCTGGGGACAGCCTGGGGATGAACGGTGGACAGCCTGTGACTTTCCTGTGACTTGGTGTCGAGGTCTCGACAACCCGCGGTCGGTTCGCGTAGCTTGCGTCTCGTTGCTCGAAGACGAACTGCGGAACACCCCCGAGCGACCTGCGCGAGGACCATGCAGAACCTCGTGGAGCGGGTGGCCGACCTCCGGGTCGGGTTCCTGAGGTGGTCGGGCCGCAAGGCTCGACGCACCGGCTGGAGGATCGCGAGATCCGTCGGTCGGGGCGGGTGGCCCGCAAGGGTCAGCCACCACCGAACCAGGGCGTCACTGCATCGGACGCCGAGGTTGCATCACCCGCCGCAGCGGGTGCGATGTGGGTGCACGGACAGCCCCTCACCGGGATGTCCGATCATCGAGGCAACGACGGGGTCTTCGGACCCGGTGCGCAACCGCGGCCAGTGATCGAGCGTCCTTGACGTGAAGATCACCGGACGCGAGCAGGAGGTCCGACCCGCAAGGGTCGACGGCCCGCTCACGACGACAGACTCCGCCGGTGACGGCGGAGGAGGCACCAGGTGCACGGTCGGCGCTCCTCGGGGAGCACGGTCGGACACCAGCCGCCGCCGATCCGCAAGGATCGACGACGGCGATCGCACCGAACCGCAAGGGGACGAGCGATCGGGCGGAGGTTGGCGAAAGCGCCTTCGTTCGGCAGAACCCCGGTGGCCCGCAAGGGCGGCCGGGGTTCTGTCGTTCACCGGTCCGGGCGGGTCCGCAGGATCCATGGGCCGAAGCCCGGCACGCTGAAGGCCAACCGACCCCGGCCGGGAACCCAGCACAGCCCCAGGTCCAAGAGTGCTCGTCGCGCGGGTGACGCGGCCTGGTGGGTGACCTCGATGGTGTCCAGCAGGTCGGACATCGCCGCATCGCCTCCGGCTTCCGCCAACGCCACCACCAACAGCGATGCTCGCCCCGACGGTACCCGACGCCACCGGGCGGCGAAGAAGTCCTGCACCCGGACATGGACCCGTTCACCGGCGGCGCGGGCGATCTCCAGGCCGACGTGTCCGGGATCGGTGGCCAGGTCCCACAGGGCTTCCCCCCACAGCTGCACGAACCAGGGGTAGCCGCCGGACCCGTCGTGGACGGCATCGATGACCAGGTCGTCGACCTGTGCGGCCGCCACCCGGGCGAAGGGTCGCCGGATCGCTTCGGTCGTGCCTGCCCGGTCCAGCAGGCCGAGGTCGACACGTGCCAGGCGTTCGGTGTAGGTCTGGCCTTCATCGAACAGGTTCTCCGCTGCGGTCGGAAGCCCGGACAGCAACAGCCCGAACGGGCGCTGTTCCTGCGCAGCCCGGTGTGCCGCGCGCAACAGCGGCTTGAGCAGCAGGTCGCCGGCCTCATGGACCTCGTCGACGGTCAGCAGCACCCCCCGACGGGTCCGCTCCGCGAGCATCGCCACATCGCCGATGAGCGATTCGAAGGTGGCGGCGGCGCTACCGCGATCACGCAGCTTGACCCCGACGCCGGCGACCTGGATGGCGGTGAGCGTGCGGCCCACCTTCACGTCGATGCCGTCGAGCAGCGAGGCTACATCCCGCAGCACGATCTCTCGTGCCACCTCGAGGCTGCGGTCGTCCCGGTCAGCCTCCAGGTGCACGGTCAGGATGCCCCGGTCAGCGGCCCGCTGGCGGACATAGGCGAGCAGTGCCGTCTTGCCGACCCCACGGACCCCGCGGTACAGCACGAACTCGGGCGCGACCCCCGCGGACAACTGATCCACGACGATCTTCGCCCGCCGCAATGCCGGCTCGCGTCCACCGAAGTCCGGGGGGATCCGGCCCATGCCGGGCCGGAACGGGTTCGCGGCCGGTTCCAGCGCGCCCTCACCCGCCTCGGCATCCTCGAACGGATTGGCCATGGTGAGCTCCTCGGCCGATGGTTGCTGCGAAAGCAAGACTATCGCGAAAGCTAGAAAAGCTAGCAACAGCGAGCACGGTGGATTCCCAGCCCACCGCCGGCGACCGCATCAGTCCGTCGGCCAGGCACCGGTGCACCTCCCGGACCTCAAGGCGGTAGCCGAGGTCGGCGGTGAACGAGCAGGCCCAGGACGACAGCGCGTCCGGGTGGCGCATGGCCACGACCATCTGCGCATCGACCCCGGTCGCCGCCAGGTCGCCGACCGCGTGGGCTTCGATCAGTTCTCCCAGCAGCGCGATGGCCAGCGTCAGCGGATAGATGCCGACGTCCAGGAGTGCCCCGCCCCCTGTTCGACCGAGAACCACCGGCGTGTCGGGTCCATCTCCTTCGACATGCCGAAGTGCGACGTCATCAACCGCGGACGGCCGAGCTGCCCGGCCGCCAGTCGACGTTGCACCTCCAGGAAGCCCGGCTGCAGGCGCATCCACATCGCATCCATGACGGACACACCACGGTCGCGCGCCGACGCCAGTACCGTCTCGGCCTGCAAGGTGGTCATGGCGAACGGCTTCTCGACGAGCACCGGCACACCGACATCGATGCAGGCGGCCGCGTCGAGGTGGTGACGGTCGTTGGTCGTCGCCACGTACACCACATCGACGTCACCGGAGCCGACCACGATCCCTAGCACCAACCACGATTCGGCGCCTACCCTTCCCAACGGCGCGCCGCCTGTCCGACGACAAGGGAGACAACCCGTGCGTATCGGCATCCTGACCGGAGGAGGCGACGTTCCCGGCCTCAATCCCTGCATCAAGGCCGTCGTCGAGCGGGTGATCCACGATGGGCACGAAGTGCTGGGGATCCGCCGCGGGTGGGACGGACTGTTGGAGCTCAATCCGGACGACCCCGAGTCCCGGGACACCTCCGTTGTCGAACTCGACCGCAACACCGTGCGCACGATCGATCGGACCGGCGGCACGTTCCTCCACACGTCGCGCACCAACCCGGCCCGAGTCCGCACGATCGAGGTCCCACGCTTCCTCGCCGATCAGGCCACGGGCGAGGGGCCGCACGACTTCACGGCCCACGTCCTGAACAACCTCGAACACCTCGAGGTGGATGCCCTGATCCCGATCGGCGGCGACGACACCCTGTCGTACGCGCTACGACTCCACGAGGAGGGTTTTCCGGTCGTGGCGATCCCGAAGACGATGGACAACGACGTCCACGGAACCGACTACTGCATCGGGTTCTCGACCGCGGTCACGCGCAGCGTGCAGTTCATCCATCAACTGCGTACCTCCACCGGGTCGCACGAACGCCTGGCGGTGATCGAGCTGTTCGGGCGGTACTCCGGCGAGACGTCGTTGATCAGTGCCTACCTGGCCAGCGTGGACCGCGCGATCATCTCCGAGGTCCCGTTCGACGCCGAGCGCCTGGGCGCGTTGTTGATGGAGGACAAGCGCCGCAATCCCTCGCACTACGCGATGGTCACCATCTCCGAGGGTGCGACGATGATCGACGGGAACGTGCATCTGTCCGGGGACGCCGATGCGTACGGGCACCGCAAACTCGGGGGCATCGGGGCGGCCACCTCCGGCGTGCTGAAGCAGCTGACGGGGCAGGACATCATCAGTCAGAGTCTGGGGTACCTGATGCGTTCGGGGAATCCGGACTCGCTCGATCTCATGGTCGCGACCAACTACGCCGTCATGGCCGCCGACCTTGCCGTCGAAGGGGTTCGGGGACGGTTGGTCGCGCTGCGCAACGGCACCTACACCAACGTGCCGGTATCGGTCACCGGGGAAGGTGCCAAGCGGGTCGACGTGGACGCGCTCTACGACTCCGAGGCCTACCGACCCAAGGTGCGCGAGGTCGCCGGCAAGCCCATGTTCCTCTACTGACTCCGGTCAGAAGTAGTAGCGGCGCGGCCCGACGCTGCGGTTGAGCGCCCCCAGAATGATGAGCACGGCTCCGATCGCGATCAGGATCCACCCGACGGTGGCGAGGATGCCGGTGCCCAGCACCAGCACGTCGAGCAGCAAGAGAATGATGCCGAGGATCAACACAGGGGTTCCTTTGGTGGATGATGGCCGCGCCTACCCCCGCCGCAACCGGACGAATGGTACCCCCGGCACTGCCGGGGGCACCTGTACCGAGCACACACGGGGTGTCTTCGCTTCGGTGGGGAAACGGCGGGACGGTGCTCGGCGGACCGCATCATGTCACGCCAGCCGATCCGCCGGAGCCGGCAGCGGCACCTTCGGACGGGAACCTTGGTGTAGCCGACTGGAGGCTCGGAGCCCACGGAGCGCAAAGCGACGGCGGCCTATGCTGGGGTCGACACCCGGCCGAACCGACGCTGCGCTCGTACGGGTGCCGTCTCACGTCTCAGGAGGATCCATGTCCAGTGGCACGACCGAGACCCGCCCAGGATGGCTCGATGAGGGATCGCTGGAGATGGTGCGGGGTCAGGTCCCGATGGTGTACATCGAGGCCGTCCCGGTCCGCGTGGACCACCTTGGCCGCGTGGAAAAGGTCGGCCTCCTGCTGCGCGCACAGGCGGACGGCGAGATCTCGCGCGCCGTCGTGTCGGGCCGGGTTCTCTACAACGAATCGATCCGGGATGCACTGTGGCGGCACCTCTCCAAGGACCTCGGCACCGAAGCGGCTCCACAGCTACCCCCGGGCGTCGCACCGTTCACGGTCGCGGAGTACTTCCCCGACCCGGCCAGCTCCGCCTTTTACGACCCACGCCAACATGCCGTGGCGTTGGGCTTCGTGGTTCCGTGCGACGGGGACTGTGTGCCCGCCCAGGACGCGCTGGACCTGGCCTGGCTGTCACCCGCCGAAGCGGTCAGCCCCGACATCGCCGCGGAGTTGTCCGTGGGTCACGGCCGCCTGGTACGTCGCGCACTGGCCTACTGCGGCCAACTCCCCTGATACGGCTCACCCTCCCCCGGCACGCGTGAGGACGCCGGCGACCGCCGCCGCCCCGGTTCCTGATCGAGCAGTCCACGCGGCGCCCACGGCAGCGTGGTGGGCACATCCACACCGGTGATCACCGTGCGGGCGCGCTTGTCCACCAGCACGCTCTTGCCGTCTTCCAGGACGGCGGCCTTGTTGACCGGGGACCGCCACCGTTGCCCGTCGGGTACCAGGTCGTACCGGACGTAGGCCTCGGCGACGTCCTGATAGCTCTGCCGACCGGACCGGAACGTGTCGTCGTTGATCCCGGTCACCGCATCGGTCGCGGCGGGGCCGGAGGTGAACAACACCTGGTTCTCTTCGGCGAACGGCGCCATCTGCACCGCGACACCTGAAGACACCGATCCAGCAAGGGTGCTGATCTCCTGCCCGACCAGATCAACGGCCGCAGAGATCGCCTGATCCAGCTCCCCGGAGTCGTCGACGATCTCGAACGCGATGGATTGGCCGTTCACAGCACCAGTGTGCCGTTGGTGGCGTCGTCGAGACCTGCCTGGAGTCCATCAAGGTAGGCGTTTCCATAGGCACCCAAGAACCCGGACGTGGACGTCACGATGCCGACGCGGAGGGGTTGACCGTCGGCCGCCGCGACGTCATCCGTTTCGGTATCGGTGTCGGTCCCACCGTTGCATGCGCTGAGCAGTAGGGCTGCAGCGCCTGCGGCGGCAAGGACGGCGCGAAGGCGTACGCGAGCCATGCTCGTCTCCTCTCCCAGGGGTGCACCCGGTCTCCCCCGGGCACGTCATGGCACCCTACGTTGGATAGTCGACAATGCGAACCCCCGGCAATGGGGGAAATGGCAGAGATATCGATGTGTCAATTGTGGATACCACAATCGAGGGTCGATGCGATCGCCCACTGCGATCGACAACGCGGGACGACCGACAGCCGCTGTCCGCGTCCACGTGGACACACCGATCCCGTCACACCGGCGTTGGCGTCCCCTACAGTCGGGGACAACCGACCGGAGGACCATCATGGCGCTGAACATCAAGGACCTGGCCATCAGCAGCCCGGACGTCGACCATCTGGCTCGCCTGGACGACCGTCACTCCTACACCGACGGCAACGAGCCGCCCCGCCTGCACATCACCGGCGTGCCGGATGACGCGGTCGAATTGGCGATCATCTGTCACGACCCCGACGCGCCACTTCCCTGGGGCTTCACCCACTGGACGCTGTACGGCATCCCGGCCGGTATCAACGACGTCGGCCCCAACGCGGACGAGACCTACCGGCCTGGAACGTCGGACTTCGGCGAACCCGGGTACGGGGGACCACGGCCCCCCGCCGGCCACGGCGTGCACCACTACTACTTCTGGGTCTACGCCCTGTCGCGTGCGGTCGAGGGCACCCCGACGCGGCGCGAGTTCCTCGCTACCTCTGCGGACGCCATCATCGAGCAGAACCGCCTCGTCGGCACCTACGAGAACTGAGCGGACGCATGTCCTCGCCGATGGCCAGCATCCGGATCCGTGACGTCTCCAGGAGCGGTCACGAACTGAGCCACGCCGTCGTCGACGGCCTGGAGTCGTCGGCGACGGTGCACGAGGTGCTGTCCGCCCGCATCCAGGCCGAGGTCGCGGCCTACAACGCCGCGCCGGGGCAGGTGTACGTCGGGATGGTGCAACCGGAGGACGCCGTGCGCTACAGCGACGGGTTCCGCATGCCGCAGCCGCGGCCGCTCGACGCCGACCGGCTCATCCAGGCGCTCGAGGAAGCGGTCGACGCCGGCGCCGTGGTGTTCCGCGTCGGCGAGCGGACCATCACCGACCTGCACGAGCCGTTGCACCTCGATGTCGATGACGAACTCACGACCGTGATGCAACGGCCCGTCGTCGCCCGCTCACCGGCCTGACGCACGCCGGTGCAGGTCGCGGACAGGCTCTGCGAATGCCGCGACCGGCCCCTCGACGCGAACGTCGGGGACGACCTGCTGGATCGGGAGAGGACGAACCGGCGCGGGTGGCACGCCAAGTTCGTCCAGCCACTGGACCAACTGCTCGGACGAGGTGGCATAGACGATGCGACCGAGTCCGACCCAGCCGTGGGCGGCGGCACACATCGGGCAGTGTTCTCCCGACGTGTAAACGGTTGCTGCTGCGCGCTCGTCGACGGTGAGGTTCGCGGCGGCGAAGCGGGCGATCGCGAACTCCGGATGCTGGGTGCGGTCCCCTGCGGCCACATGGTTGTGATCCTCGAACAGGATGTCGCCATCCGCGGCGACCAGTACGGATCCGAATGGCTGGTCCCCGGTGTCGAGGGCGGTGCGGGCCAGTTCCACACAGCGGCGCAGATGGGCCACATCGACATCGGTCAGCACGACGGCTCCTTGCCGGACGACCGGGTCGATCAGCCGGCGATGATGGCGGCCCGGATCTCGGTCATCTCGCGGGCAGCGTAGGCGGGGCCTTCACGCGTGTTGCCGGAATCCCGTACGCCGCCGTAGGGCATCTGGTCCGTTCGCCACGTCGGCACGTCGTTGACGATCACTCCGCCGAAGTCCAGGACCTCGATCGCGCGCTTGGCCGTGGCAAGGGAGCCGGTGAAAATTCCGGCGTGCAGGCCGTAGCGGGTGTCGTTGGCCAGGCGAAACGCCTCGTCGACGTCCCGGTAGGTCTGGACGCCGACCAGCGGCCCGAAGACCTCGTCACGGCACACCTGCATGTCCGGCGCGACATCGGTCAAGACCGTCGGCGCCAACGTGCCGTCGTCGTTGACCGTGCCCCCGACCGCGACGGAGGCACCGGCGGCCACGGCATCCTCGATCCAGGCGGTGACTCGATCACGATTGCCGGTGTCGATCAGCGACGACACCTGGGTGTCGTCCTCCAGCGGATCGCCGACCGTCAGGGAGCCCACCGCGTCCGCGAGCGCCGCCGTGAAGTCCTCGGCGATGTCCGCGTGGACCAGGACGCGCTGTACCGAGATGCAGGACTGGCCGGCATGCGAATACCCGGCGGCGGCGATCTTGGTGGCCGCGGTCTTCCAGTCGCCATCCGCCTGGACGATGATGGGGGCATTGTTGCCCAACTCCAGGGACACCTTCTTCCTGGGTGCCTTGGACCGGATGCCCCAGCCCACCTCGGCCGAGCCGGTGAACGTGATCATCGCGATGTCGTCGTGGTCGACCAGGGCCGAGCCGATCTCGCTGCCGGAACCGGTGATCGTGTGGAGCCAGCCGGCGGGAAGGCCACAGCGATCGAGCAGGAGCTCGGCCAGTTTCATGCCCGAGAAGGGCGTCTGACTGGCCGGCTTGAGGACGACGGCACATCCGGCGGCGATCGCCGGTGCCAGCTTGTGAGCCACGAGGTTCAGCGGAAAGTTGAACGGGGTCATGGCACCGACGACGCCGACAGGGACGCGCAGGGTGAACCCGACACGGCCCTCCCCCGCCTCGGCGGCATCCAGTGGCAGCGCCTCACCGGCCAGCGTGCGGCACACCGCGGAGGAGAACCGGAACGTGGAGATGCAACGTGCTACCTCGGTGCGGGCGGTGGTGATGGGCTTGGCCGCCTCGACGGCGATGGTCCGGGCGAAGTCCTCGAAGGTGTCCGGCTCGGCGATCAGTTCCGCGGCCCGATCCAGGACTTCGGCGCGCCGCCACGCCGGCAGCGGCTCCTCGTCCATCGTCCGTCGCGCCGCCGCCACGGCCTCGTCGAGATGTTCCGGCGTGCAGCGGGGTACGTCCCCGATCAGTGCACCGTCGTAGGGAGCACGGATCTCCGTGGACGAGTCGGTCGTGATCTCGTGGCCATCGATGCGTGCGGGGTGCTGATTCATCGTGCCCTCCTCTTACGTCGCGGGGATGGTCAGCCGGTCGCCGTCGCGGCCAGCGCGTTGCCGAATGCCTGCAGGGCGCCCTCGACCTGCCGCTCGGTGATCACCAGTGGGGGGATCCACCGCAGCGTCGATCCGAAGGGTCCGCAGGACATCAGCACGATTCGTTCCTGGTGCAGGAGGTGTTCGAGGATCGCCGCCGCGCGCGCCACGTCCGGCGCACCGTCGCCGTCGACGATCTCTGTCGCCACCATCAGCCCCAGG
>JBDNIX010000342.1:0-5504 GCA_041688045.1 Nitriliruptoraceae bacterium | reverse complement strand
CTGGGGCGACGATGGGGCGGACGCCGTCACCGAGCCGGAGCCCGACACCAGCTCCACCGACGAGGACGACCCGGCCGACGCGGACGACGACGCGGCCACCGCCGAGGACGACACGACGACCGAAGAAGAAGACGACACCGAGGTGCTGGGGGTCCAACTGACCCAGGACGACGAGGGCACCGGATGGTTGCTCCCCATCGTGTTGATCGTGCTCGTCGGGGGCGCGATCGCCGCCGGCGTCATCGTCCGCAACCGCTATCTTGCCGCCTCCGAGGAACCGTCATGACCACGCTCACCATCGACCAGGCCACGCTGCTCGGCGTCCGGCTCCGACGCATCCGCCACCAGCAGGGCATGTCGCTCGCCGACGTGCAGGGGCGCAGTGACGGCAGGTGGAAGGCCGTGGTCATCGGCGCCTACGAGCGCGGCGACCGGGCCATCACGATCGGGCGCCTGCAGGAACTCGCCGAGTTCTACGGCGTACCGTTGGTGGATCTGTTGCCCCGGGCCACCGGGCCCAACATCACGGACGGTCGCGCCGACGCGAACGGCCGGTACGTCCTGGACCTCACGACCATGGACCCGATTCGCCTCACGAGCCGCCCGCACCTGCAGCCGATCGCGCGGTTCGCTGCGCACGTCCGGCAGCGCCGAGGCGACCACAACGGACGGGTCCTCACCGTGCGCGCGTCCGACCTCGAGGCCCTCGCTCTGACCATCGGGCAGGACGTCGACGTGCTGCTCAAACGGCTACGCGCCGACGGGGCCCTGCTCGACGCCGCGTAACCGACCGCGCAGCCGGCCGCGTAACCGACCGCGCAGCCGGCCGGGTAGCCAGCACCGACCGTCCCAGTCAGCTCCGGACGGCCAGGCGCCATGCCTCGCGGTCGACGAACCCGGCCGCGTCGTAGGCCTTGATCGCCCGGTCGTTGTCGGAGCGCACGTGCAGTGAAATGGCCCGCTGGGCGCCTCCCTCAACGAAGGCGGCACGCACCGCGGCGGCCACGGCACCACGGCCGACGCCGGAGTGCCGCGCCGTCGGTGACACGATGATGCCGGCCAACTGCACGCCCCAGCGGTGCGACGACACCGACCGCTCGACCTTGCAGACCGGCGCGCCGAGGGGTCCGACACACCACACCAGCCCCTGGCGCACGGTGGCGTCCAGGCGTTGGCGGTACCCGCGCAGCCCGGCGTACCCGGGGTGGGGTCCGAACTGGTCGTCGACGTGTAGCTGCACGGCCAACTCGGCGAGCGCGTCGACGTCGGCGGGTTCGGCGCGGCGCAGGCCCGGGTCGGGCAGCGCCGCCTCCTCCGGGACCCGGTCCGGATCGACCGTCATGAACCGCTGGTCGTGGACGATCAATCCGGCGTCCGAGCCGGTCGTGCGCGACAGCAGCGCATCACCGGCGTCCACGTCACCGACCATCAACCGCCAGCGTCGGGCCGGCGGTGAGGCGGCGGCGATCGCGGCGGCGTCCCCGCAGGGCATCACCAGTCGTCCGGGGAAGACGACGGCCACCGCCCACCGGTCATCGTCCGCGGCGATCCGCAGCGGATCGTGCCCGTACGACTCGATCGCGGACAGCGCGAACATGTGGCGAGCGGCGCCGCCGGACGGTGACGGCCATGCCGACAGCCGGGATGCGATGGTTTCCAGCTCCCCGGCTCCGACCCGTCGCCAGCGCAACCGTCGCCTCATCAGAAACTGGCCAGCGCGCCGGCCAACGGCAGGTTGGGATCGACCGCCAGGTCCAGGCCCACGAACGATCCCGACGCCAACAGGTTGGCGCCGGACGCGGCCACCATCGCCCCGTTGTCCGTGCACAGCGGGATCGACGGCACGATCAGCCGCTGCCCGTTGGCGGAGGTCTCCGCGGCGAACCGCTCGCGCAACCTCGAATTGGCTGCCACTCCCCCGGCCAGCACGACCTGGTCGAGGCCCTCGGCCGCGCAGGCCCGCAGCGTCTTGGCCAGTTGCACATCCACGATCGCGTCCTGGAACGACGCGGCGACGTCAGCCAGGTTCGGCTCCTCGCCGGCGGCCTCCATGCGCCGCAGTTCGCGGATCACGGCGGTCTTGAGCCCCGACAGCGACATGTCGTAGCCGTCGTCGCGCATCATCGCGCGCGGGAAGGCGAACGCCGTCGGATCGCCGTCCTTCGCCAGGCGGTCGATCTCCGGGCCACCGGGGTAGCCGAGCCCGATGAACCGTGCGATCTTGTCGAACGCCTCCCCCGCAGCGTCGTCGATCGTGCCCCCGAGGTGCCGGAACATCCCGTCACGGTCCAGCACCACGATCGAGGTGTGGCCCCCGGACACGACCAGCGCGACCAGCGGTGGTTCCAATTCGCCGTACTCCAGTTGCGCCGCCTCGATGTGGGCACGCAGGTGGTTGACCCCCAGCAGCGGCACGTCGTGCGCCAGCGCCAGACCCTTCGCACCCGATACTCCGACCAGCAGCGCGCCGACCAGCCCGGGGCCGGCGGTCACCGCGATCGCATCGATGTCGGACAGCCCCGCACCGGCCTGCACCAGGGCGTGATCGATGGTCGGCAGCAGCAGTTCGAGGTGGGCGCGCGCCGCGACCTCCGGCACCACTCCCCCGTAGGGCGCGTGCAGCTCGACCTGGGACGCGATGACGTTCGCGCGCAGGGTGAAACGGTCCTCCACGATGCCGACCGCGGTCTCGTCGCACGAGGTCTCGATGCCGAGGACCAGCACGTCAACCTCCGTTCGTCGTTGTCGCGGCCGACCGAGTTGTCGCGGCCGACCGATCGGCGTCCCGCCACAGGATCAGCGCGTCCTCACCGTCGGTGTAGTACCCGGGCCGCCGGCCCGCATCACTGAAACCGGATGAACGGTACAGGTGCCGCGCGACGTCGTTGGACGGACGCACCTCCAGGGTCACCGGAGCGCCCCGGCGCGCTGCCTCGGCGATGACGGCGTCCAGCAGCAGCCGCCCGCACCCGCGCCCCTGCGCCGAGGGCGACACCGCCAGGCCCATCACGCGCGCATCCCCGTCCATCATCGCCATCCCGGCGTAGCCCACCACCTCGCCGTCCCTGGCCGTGGCATGGTCGGAACACGCGACCAGGTAGGACCGGTCGCCCCGAGCGATCTCCACCAGGAAGGCCGCCTCCGACCACGGCTTCATCGAGGTAGCGGTATCCACGCGGGCCAGCGCAGCCGCATCGTCGGCGGTCGCCGGGCGGAGCGCGAAGGGGCGATCCGGCGGTGTGTCGGTCACGACGGGTCGCCGCCACGCAATCGGCCGCGCTGCTCCCACCCGATCTTGGCGTCGGCGTCGCGCAGGTAGATCGGCTGCAGGTCGGTGGGGAGCTGGGTCTGCTCACGGATGAAGCGGGGCACGGCCAGCTCGGCCAGCACCGACGCGTCGGGCCAGGCACGGTCGGGCCCCGCGACCAGAACGTCGACATCCTCGAGCTGCTGGCGGTAGGCCAGCGCGCCGTCCCCGACCACCAGGCAGTCCTCGCCGACGGACTCCAGGTCGGCGGTGAGCTGGTCGACGTTGCCCAGGCGCGTGCCGCCCTCACGCTGCACACCACCGGGTGACGAGCGGTACATCGCCCAGTACAGCTCCTTGCGTCGCGCGTCGATCACCGCGCAGATCATCCGCGGCACGTACCGCGCCTGGAACGCGAGCACGTCCAGGCTGCTCATGCCGACCACGGGCAGCTCGCGGGCGGCGGCGAAGGTCTGGGCGGTGGCGATCCCCACGCGCAGGCCCGTGAACAGTCCGGGTCCGAGTCCGACCGCCACGCCGGTGATCCGCTCGGCCGTGATGCCGGCCTGGTCGAGGCAGAAGCGGATCGCGGGTGCGACGAACTCACCGTGCCGACGGGGCACGCCGAGCGATGCCGACGCGACGACGCGCTCCTGGTCGACGATCGCGACGGACGACTGGCTGGTCGAGGTCTCAAGACCCAGGATGTACATCAGGCGTCCCCATCGCGCCAGACGGCGCAGGCGGTGGTCAGATCGGCAAGGCGGGACTGCCAACTGCCGGAAGCGGTGAGGCGGATCAGCCGGTCACCGTCGAGCGCGTCGGGATCGGCCACCACCAGTTCGACGTCCAGGCGGTCGTCGGGCAACAGCGCGACGATGGCATCCCCCCACTCAACGAAGGTCACGACGTCGGGGGCCAGGACCTCGTCGCCCAGGTCGAGGACGTCGCGCAGCGTGTCCAGACGGTAGACGTCGCAGTGGACGATGGGCACGCGAGCATCGTAGGTGCGGACCAGCGTGAAGGTGGGCGAGGTCACGCGACCGACAACGCCGAGCTCGCGCGCCGCGCCCTGGACGAAGCACGTCTTGCCGGCGCCCAGCTCGCCGCTGAGCGCGACGGCATCGCCGGGCTGCACCAGCACCGCAACCGCAGCGGCGATGGCCTGCGTATCGTCCGGACCGGTGGTGCGCAGAGTGAGTGGGACCTGCACGGCGACCTCGTCGTCATCGAACCCTGGATGGTGGGGTGGTCGGGCGCAGCACGCCGACACCGCGATCGGAGCCGGCTTGTCGGGCGTCCGTCGGGCGCGTGTCGGACGTGCGTCGGGCGCCCGAGCTGTGCCGGTCGGTCAGCTGCCTACAACCACCTGGGAGCGTAGATCCTCGAGCACCTGGGCGCCCGTGCGCAACTGGCCGTCCAGGACGGCTTTGGCGGCGGACAGATCACGGCGCAGGGCCGCAGCCGCCTGCGGGACCCCACGGACGGCGTCGACGGGGTGGTAGGTCGGGATCAGCGTCACGTTCGGGCGGATGTTCAGGCGGTAGCCGGCCACCCGTTCGATGGGCACAGGTCGGCCGTAGAGCGTGGCCGTTGCCAACGCACCGAACGTGACGATCACGTCGGGCGCGACCAGGTCGAGTTCGGTGGCCAGGTGGCCGGAGCACGACCCCACCTCGCTCGACGTCGGGGTGCGGTCGTGCGGGGGGCGACAGCGGACCAGCGTGGTGACCCGGACCTCGGCTACGTCGATGTCCGCGTCGAGCAGGGCGTTGTCCAGCACGTTGCGGGCCGCACCACTGAAGGCCCGTCCCTGCAGGTCTTCCTGGCGTCGGGGTGCAACTCCCACGAGCACCAGGCGTGCGTCCACGGGGCCCTCTCCCGCTACCGCGCGCGTGCGATTGCGGTGCAGGTCACAGGCGGTGCACCCGGCGACGCGGCGCTCGAACTCGCGGACATGGCGGACCGGCGTGGCCTGTCCCGACGTGCTCGCTACGGGTCGTGGGGCCGCTGGTTCGGTCACGTGGACCTCCTCGCCGACACCGTCGTGGGTGCGCGACGTCATCCGACCGTATCCGCGGGATGTCGCCCGAGACCAAGTCGACTCCGCGCAGCGCGCATGGCCCGCCGACGGCGCCCGCCCTGCGCTCACCCGGTCCGCCAAGCGCACCGGATAGCCGCCTCCGAGCAGGTCCGCGGCCGGGTGCGCGGGACGGGTTCAGGTGTCGGCGAGGCCTGGCAGACCGTGCGCCCCGGT
>JBDNIX010000341.1:0-5630 GCA_041688045.1 Nitriliruptoraceae bacterium | reverse complement strand
CGTGGTTCGTACGATTTCGCCCTTGCCGCCGATCGGGGGGACGGGCATCATGACCATCGATAAACGCCGCAGAATCGCCTTGCATCGGCAGGCGACCAAAACCTGGGGCGAGGAAGCGGCGGCACCTTGTTGGAACTCGACGCCCCCGCAGGCCAGCAGGTCGCGACGCAGTCGGACCTCCAGCACCTCGAGCAACGTCCTGAGCTTCGGTTCGAAGGGCTGGACCATCGTCTGCAAGCGATGGAGCACCGCCTGTCGGCCACATTCGAACGCCGGATCTCCGATGCCATCACCTCGCAGACCCGCACGCTGGTGTTCTCCCAGCTGGGCGCACTGGTGGTGATCGCCGCACTGGCCTTCGGACTGCGGTAGGCCCGGCTGGGTCGTGCCCGATACCGTATGTGCAAACAGTATGTGCAACGGTTGCCTACACGAAGGAGTGTCGTGACGACGATCGCTGGACGCCGCGCCCAGACGAAGGGCGTGTCAATGCATCCGCATGAGCTCGAAGACGTGCGCGCGATTGAGGAGCTCACCGGTGTGGGGTTCTCCGAGATGTACCACCGGCACCTGGCTCCGCAGGTCCACGCGGCCGCGCAGCTACTCGTCGAGGTGCGCGACGCCGGCATGGAACTCGACCGGGCGCGGCTGCGAACCGAGTGGGACGTGACGAGCTCACCGGCCGACCTGGCGTCGCTCTACACGGAGGAGTCGGAGCTGACGCTTGGCGAGTGACCGCTACTACCCGAAGCCGCACCGCTACTTCGCCCGAATGACCGACGACCGGCCGCTGTTCCAAGGCGACGTCATTCGCGGCGCGTTTGGGGCCTGGTGGCGGCACCCGGAAGCGGTGCGGTCACAGCTGGCGGGACAGCAGACGCCGGCAGACCCTCGGTTTCCGACGCTGGACGAGCTGCGCTCGCAGGTGATCGTTCGCGGCAAGGGGTATGGGATGCTGATGCCTCAACCCTGCGAATTCTCCGAGGACGAGAAGGGCGCCAGCCACCCGTTCCGTCTCGTCGCCCCGCTGTTCCCCCTCGACCGTCATGCCGACGTGGACCACGACCGGGTCCGCAAGGGGCTCGTCGGCCACACGATCTGGGTCCCGCGGTGGTCCGAGCACGGCCCCCAGGACTTCTACGTTGATTTGCGATGGATCACCAGCGTCGATGCGACGTTCATTGATCGCAAGGTCCGCGTGGCGGCTCTGTCGCCCGCCGCCTGGACGTCGATGGCCGATCGACTTTCGCGGTACTTCGTGGGAATCCCGCTCGATGTCGGCGCCTTCGCGATGGGACAGGCATCACTGCATCCCGACACCGAGGAGCGTCAGGGCAGCACTCCCTGACGAGCTCGCCCTCAGGCGGTGGTTGCGTCCGAACATCCAGGTACAGGGTTCGTATGATCTAGCCCCTTGCCGCTGATCGGGGGGATGGGCATCATGGCTATCGACGACCGTCGGATCTCCAATGCCATCAACTCACCGATCCGCACGCTGGTGTTCTCGCAGCTGGCCGCGCTGGTGGTGATCGCCGCACTGGTTTTCGGGCTGCAGTGACGGAAGGCCCGATCAGGGAGAATCGAGGCCGGTGAGCTCGTCCACCGGTGGGTCGGGGGTGGCCAGGTCGCGAAGACCGAGCGCCAGGGCCACGGGCATCGTGAACGCGAGGCCGAGCAGCCGGCCGACCGCGACCGACAGCAGTGCCGCCGCAGCAGCCAGGCCCGCAAGCGGCGCCAGCAGGGCGCCGAGCAGCTCGGCCAGTCCGATACCGCCGGGGAAGAAGCCCGCCGCGGCAGCCAGGGGTGACGCCGCACCGATGACCAGCGCCTGCGGCAGGGTGGCGGTGACACCCAGGCCCAGCAGGACGAGCCACAGCCGGCCCGCGTGCAGGACCGCGGTGACAACCTCGACAACACCGAGGTAGGTGCCGGCAGCCACCCAGGTCTCCTTGGCGACGACCCGGACGCCGACGATCCCGACCAGCGCCGCCGCGACCCCCAGGGCAACGCCGAGCCAACCGACGAGCGGCTCGCCGCCCGCGACCGAGGCGCCGGCAAGCACCAGGCTGACCCCGACCCAGATGGCCGCGGCGGCCAGGGTCACCGATGCCGCCGCCGTGGTCGTCGCACCCGCCTTGCGCAGCACCTGCACCCGGATGACCGCACCCGCCGGGATCGGCAGCAGGTTGGCGGCCGTCGCGAGCACGACGGTGCGGACCGCCACCGGCCAGGTCACCGTGGTGGGATCCGTGGCGACGCCGACGGCCATGGCCCGCAGCTCGGCCGCGTTCAACGCGATCGTCACCGGGGTCACGACCAGCGCCGCCACGATCAGCGGCCACCACACCAACTCGTCGAAACCGAGGTCCAGCGACCGGACGGCGAACACGACCGCGACGGCCGTCGCGACCGTGGCGACCAGCAGCACGACACCACGGGCGCGGCGAGGAAGCTGACGCAGGCGTTGCAGCCGCTGCAGGATCTGTGGGAGCCGGCCCCGCGGCGCCGGTCCAGCATCGACGGCGCCGGCATCACGCGGCTGCGGCTTTGAGTCATCGGCTGCCGGCTCGGGGTCACCGCGGCTGCGGTCACCGTCACCGCGACCGGGGTCACCGGGTTCACCAGACAGGGCGGCCTCCGCAGACATCGACGACGGCCGAGCCTACTTCGCGGCCCCGTTCAAGCCTGTGCGGTCAGCCGCCGTAGCGGCGCTCCGCGAGCAACTCGAGCTCGGTCTTGCCCGCGTCGTCGTCCACCGTGCCGCCTGAGGTGTCGTCGCCGGTGTCCGCGGCGGGGGCATCGGTGTCGGCCGGATCCTCGACCTCGGCCTCGCCGACGGTGCCGCCGTCGCCCGGCAGGCAGCTGGCCAGATCGCCGTCCGGGCAGTCGCGTGAACCACCGAAGCCGTCGAGGTCACCGGGATCGACCGGCTCCTCCGGCAGGGCGATGACGACGTCTTCACCGCTGCTGCCGTCGTCGGAGTCGTCATCGGAGTCGTCGGGGGCGGGGGCAGGGGTGTCCGTGGAGCTGTCGCCGCCGGATCCCGTGTTCCCGTCCGAGGAGCCCTGGTCGCGCGACACGTCCGCTCCCCCCTGGGAACCGGTCGGTGCGTCGCTGCGGCCGCCCGCGCCACCATCCGTGTCGTCCGCCACCTCATCATCGGGGTTGTCGGACGGTTGGGGGGTCGCATCGGTTTCGTCGGCGTCGCGGTCGGAATTGTCCGTGTCCGCGTCGGACTGACTGTCGGCTTCGTCTGCGTCGTCGGAACCGCCGGCAAGGGCGTCGTCATCGACTTCCCGCGACTCGCTAGGAGTGGCAAGGATGGTGTCGTCGACGGGGGCCTCGACGTTGCCGTTCTCCGAGGCGAACAACGCCAGGACCGTGCCCTGGCGGTCGACCGCGGCCGTCAACCCACCACCGACGCCGATCACGAGCACGGCGACCGCCGCCACACGACCCACCTGCTGGCTGAGCCTGAGGCCACGCTCCGGTTCGGCCACCGACGGGGTCGGCGCGAGGCGCAAGGGCCGGACCTTCGCGCCTGCCGCCGCATCGTCAGTGGGGTGGTTGTCATCTGTCGGGCGGTCGTCGACGGCTGCGGGGGTCACCCGGTCACGGAACTCGACGAAGTGGCCCGACGGCGGCTCATGGGCGTGCTCCTTGGCCGCGGCCAGGATGCGATGCAGGTCGTGCTGCGCCCGGTCGGAATCCGCCAGGCTGACCAGGCGGGCCCGCAGACGCCACAGCAACGAACGCACCATGCCGTCTTCGGCAGGTGCGTTGTCGGGGTTTCGGGGGTCGTGTGGTGTGGTCATCCTGATGTAGAGAGCGTCCGAGAACCCCGTCCTCGGTACGCATCGGACGCAACGTGCGCCCTGAGCGCATCCAGACCCCGGCGATGCAGGGCCTTGGTGGCGTTGTACTCCTTGCCGAGAACCTCGGCGACTTCGTGCAGCGTAAGATCCGCGACGTAGCGCAGCAGCAGCACGTCACGCTGGTTCGGGGTCGTCGCGACCAGCAGGTGGTCGAGCTCGGCCGGGCCCAGGTGCGCGATGGAATGGTCCTCGAAGTCTGCCGTCGGCGCCTGCCGTTCGATGACGTGGGTTTCCGTCGGGTCCGACGGACGCGCCTGAGTCTCGCGGTTCGCGTCGATCATCCGGTGGTGCGCGACGGTGAACACCCACGACCGGAACGACGATTCGTCGCCGTCGAACCGATGGAGGTCACGCACGACCTGCAACAGCGTTTCCGCGGTCACGTCCTCTGCCGAACGGGAACCACGACCCTTGAGATACCCCGTCAGGAGGGGCGCCAGATCCAGATACAGCTTGGTCCACGCGGATTCGTCGCCACGACGAGCTGCACGCAACAGCCGGTCGAAGCCTTCACCGAACACCGCTTGCCCTTCGTCGCCCCAGTGCTGCTGGCGGATGGATGGGTAGGAAGTCTGCGTGATGTGTGTGAATGGTCCTGTGGCCGATACCGACGGCATGCGCGCCGCACCGGCGGGACCACAACCCTGCCCCCCGACCAGGACATGCGCGTACGCGTGATGCTAGTTGGACACACCGAGGAGACAAGTGGCCGACACCACCCCATCGGCCAGTGCGCAGACGCGCTGAAGGGGCTGCGCGCGATGCGCGCTTTGGGCCGCCTCGACCAAGCGGCGACGTACCGTGGGCGAGCCTCGACCGGACCCGTCTGCTCGCGTCTATCCTTCGCAGCCAACCGCAGGCGGCCCATTCGGCGCCTGTCGAAGTAGGCCGATGCTGTCCGGGCGGGCGAGCCCGAGGAGGCGACGTGGCGACCATTGGGCAGCTTGGGGCAGCCTGGCGCGCACGGGGTGCGGTGGCATCACTCGTTCTCGCGGCCCTGGTGGTCGCTGGCATGCCCGTGGAATCGGCATGGGCCCATCCGGACATGCCGGTGGCTCCCGACGTTGCGGCCGCAGCGGCCCTCGGTCAGAAGCGGCCCACGATCGATGAGGACGGACGGCTGCGTGTCGTCATCGAACTCGACGTCGACGGGACGACGGGCGAACACCCAGCGTTCGCTGCCGCCATGGGCCCCGCTGGGTCGCTGGCCTACCTGCGCAGCCGTGTCCGCAACGACATCCTGCAGCTGCCGTCCGGCGATATCCGTCGCACGTTCGACACGCTCCCCTACCTCGCACTGAGCATCGAGCCCGAGGATCTCGACGAACTCTCCGATATTCCCGGCATCCAGACGGTTGAGGCGGACCCGGTCGTCGTTCCGCTCCTGGACCTCAGTCTGCCGTCCGTCGAGGCTGGCCCAGCAGCACCACCGTTCCTCGACACCGGGCTGACTGGAGCGGGCCAGACCATCGGGATCATCGACAGCGGTATCGATCGCGACCACCCGTTCTTCGCCGGCATCGCCATCGAGGAAGCTTGCTTCACCGAGGGCGGGTGCTCCGATGGCGAACAGCACGACCTCGACGCGTCCTTCGGTTCCGGTGCAGCCGCACCCGTCGGAGATCATGGAACCCACGTCGCAGGGATCGCCGCGGGGAGTCGTGCCGAGAGCGACCCGCGACGGGGGGTCGCACCGCAGGCCGACCTCATCGTCGTCAAGGTCTTCCAGGAGGACTCGGGGGGGAACCGATCAGG
>JBDNIX010000340.1:0-10116 GCA_041688045.1 Nitriliruptoraceae bacterium | reverse complement strand
CCCGCCACGCCGGGCGTGGCGCGGGGGCTGGCGATGATGCTCGGCAGCGGGATGAGCAACCAGACCGGTGCTGCCGTCGGCGCGCACGCCTTCTCGGCCATCGGTCCCGCGGGCGTCGTCGCCGTCCGGCAACTGCTCGCTGCGGCTGTGCTGCTGCCGACGGTCCGCCCGCCGGTGAAGCGGTTCACCGCTGCCCAGTGGTGGCCGATCCTGCTCCTGGCCCTGGTGTTCGCGGTCATGAATCTGAGCCTCTATGCCGCCATCGAACGCATCGGCCTGGGACTGGCCGTGACCATCGAGTTCCTGGGGCCGCTGGCCGTGGCCCTGGCAGGTACACGGCGGCTCCTGGATCTGGCCTGCGCCGTCGCCGCCGGGGTCGGCGTATACGTCCTGGTCCAGCCCGACGGCACGACGGACGTCCGTGGGGTCGGACTGGCCCTGCTCGCGGCGGGGTGTTGGGCCTCCTACATCCTGCTGAACCGAACCGTCGGTCGGCGGCTCCCCGGACTGCAGGGCACCGCCACGGCCAGCGGCGTCTCCGCGCTGCTGTACGTGCCCGTGATGCTGACGCTGATCCTGTCGGGACGGCTCGGAGGCGCCCCGCTCCTGTACGCGATGGCTGCCGGCGTGCTGAGTTCGGTGGTGCCCTTCGCCTTGGACATGACCGCGCTGCGGTCCGTACCGGCCCGGTTCTTCGGGATCTTCATGAGCGTCAATCCGGTGCTGGCGTCGATCGCGGGCGTGGCCATCCTCCAGCAGGTTCCCACGCTGCACGAGGTCGTGGGGATCGGCATCGTGGTGACCGCGAACGCGGTCGCGGTCGGGACCCTCCGGTCCCCACGTCCCCGCAGGGCGCCGTACCCGAGGTCCACCTCGCCGGTGTGACCCGACGGCGCAAATGCCGGCGACCGATCCGCAGCTAACGCCCGAAGGTGGCCACCACCTCGACGTGGTGGGTCATCGGGAACAGATCCAGTGGTACGGCGTCCAGCAGTCGGTAGCCGCCGTCCGTGAGCAGCCGCGTGTCCCTGGCCAGCGCGGCAACGTCGCAGGCGACGTACACGATCGACGCCGGGGCGATGCGCACCAGGTCGTCGATGACCCGCTTGCCAGCGCCGGCCCGTGGCGGGTCGAGCACGACCACGTCCGGGGGGTCGCGGTCCGGGGTCGGTCCGGCGATGCGGGCGGTCACCGTGGCGACGTCCTCGACCAGCACCTCGAGGTCGAGGTTGTGCCTGGCGGCGTTGGAGACCGCGTGAGCCGCGGCGGGGGCGTGGCCCTCGACAGCGACGACCTCGGCGCCAGCTCGCGCCAACGGCAGGGACAGCAGTCCGACGCCGGCGTAGAGGTCCCAGACCAACGCGCCTGTGACGTCGCCGACGGCGTCCAGCACCCTGTCGACGATGGCCGCGGCCCCGTGGGTGGTGACCTGGAAGAACGAGGAGGTGTCGAAGGTGTAGGTCAGGTCGGCAACGCGTTCGGTGAGTTCGCCGGTGCCGCGTACGGGCAGCGTGCGGCCGTCCGGTTGGGTGAGCACGACGTCGAAGTCCCCGTCAGGGAGCTCCAGTGGTCCCGGCCCGGGTGTGAGCTGAGCGGCAGCGGAGCCGGTCGTCGGATGGGCCCGGACGGCGACCTCGACGGCTCCGGTGCCGTCGCCGACCGCGCGCCGAACGTCCTGAGCCGCGTCGCTCAGGATCAGGCACAGATCGATGGGGACGACGTCATGGCTGCCCGCACGGTGGAATCCAAGGCGCCCGTCGTCGTCGGCGTGCAGTTGGGCGTGATTGCGGTAGCCCGTATCGGGTCCGACCGCCCGGCACGGCTGGACCGGGGGGGTGTCGATGCCGCCGAGTCGTTGAAGTTGCTCGGTGACGACCTGCGTCTTGAGTCGCCGCTGTGCCCCGGGTGCGATGTGTTGCAGGTCGCATCCGCCGCACGCCGGAACGAAGGGACAGGGTGGGACGACGCGGTCGGTACTGGGCTCGAGGACCTCCATCAGGTCGGCGCGTGCCCAGCGTTTGCGGTCGTCGGTGACGCGAAGCCGAACGAGCTCGCCCGGGATGGTGCCCGCCACGAACACCGCCTTGCCCTCCAGGCGGGCGACGCCTTCGCCGCCGTGGGTGAAGCCGTCGATGCGTGCCTCGACCGGCCCGCGAGGTAGTGGGTGGCGGCTCATCGGTCGCTCCCGGTCGTGGCCGCAGAGCTGGACGGATCCAGCTGGTCCAGAGCGGCCTCGATGATGGCGAGGTGGGCGTTGCCGCGCTCTGCGGCGGCGCGCGCCAGTTCGGTGCTGGAGGCATCCGCCGCGACGAACGTCCAGGCGAGGGCCCGGGTGGCCTCGCCGGTCAGGTGGAGGATCCGTTGTTCGAGTGCGTCCACATTGGTCGTCGCCGCCGCCGCCGATCGCGCGAGGTCCACCATCCCACCGGCATCGCGCTGCCAGGCGCCGAGGTCGCCTGCGATCGGGTCTCGGAGGACCTCGGCTGTCCTGGTTCCCAGTGCGCCTCCCCGATCCTGCGCCATCGTCAACGTTGTGGTCAACACGTCGTCCGGCACGACGGCGTCTCCCCGCTGGGACGTCATGGCCGGCAGGAGCGCGGGCCGGTCGGTTCCGCCGGTTCCGCCCGCTCCATCACTCAGCAGGGCGGCCAGGGCGCTCCGCGCGCCGCCGGTGGCGCCGGTCAGCGTGTCGGCGCCCTGTGCCTCGGTCAGTCCCTCCTGCGCTGCCGTGACGGCGGCTCGAAGCACCTCGATCTGTTCGCGCAGTTGTGCGTCGTCCTCATTCTCGACCGTGGGAACCGGTTCGGCCTGTGTGTCCGAGGTGCCGTCCTCGACCGGGGCGACCGGTTCCGTACAGCCTGCCAACAGGATCAAGCCGCCGACACCGGCGGTCAGCGCGCGGGCTGACGACTGCACAGCGTGGAACCTTTGGATCGTGGAGACCGGGAGGTTACGCGTCCGCCGACCCGGGTCGGTGTCCGACGACGACGATCCAGCCGTCGCGCTCCTGCACGTCGGCGACCTGCAGGCCGGCGGCGCGGAGGGCGTCCAGCGCGACGTGCTGGCGCTCGGCCGTGATGCCGCTGGCGATGACCAGGTCGGTCGAGGCGGCGACCAGCGCATCCGCCAGCTGGGCGACGACATCAGTGACGAGGTTGGCCACGACGATCTGCACGGTGCCCGGAAGCGCGTCGACACTGCCGTGGCGCGCGTCGATGACGACGTCGTTTCGCTCGGCGTTCTCCCGGGTGACCGCCACGGCATCGGTGTCGATGTCCACGCCGATCACGTCCGCGCCGCGCTTGGCGGCGACGATCGCCAGGATCCCGGAACCACATCCGACATCGGCCACGGCGCGGTCGGCGAGCCCCCCCGCCAGGTCAAGGTCGTCAAGTACCTCGAGGCAGAGGGTGGTCGTGGCGTGGTGCCCGCTCCCAAAGGCACGTCCCGGGTCCAGCAGGATGGTGAGGTCCCCCGGCGCAGCCTCGTGCTCGGCCGCCAGCCACGTCGGCACGACGACCGTACGTCCGGCGCGGATCGGCGTGATCGTCGCCTTCCATTCGGCCTGCCAGTCCCGGTCCTCCTCGATCGACCAGATCGCCGTCGACAACGCCGTTGCCACCGCGGGCGGGTCGTTGTCGGCGGTCAGGTCCATGGGCGCGACCAACCAGGCGACCAGGCCGCCGGAGCGCTCCCACAGCCCGAGCGCGCCCCGTGACCACAGTCGCGCCGCGACGGCCTCGGCCGAGGCGCGGTCGGTGGTGACCTCCACGCGGTGTGTCGCAGGGTGGTCGGTCGAGGGCGGGCTCATGGACGGCATGATGGCCCCTCCGACGCTCGCATGAGGCTGGCCATCGAGGGTGCTTTCCGGTGTGAGACAGAGAGCGACCCCGTGTGACGGGGGGACACACGGGGCCGCGGCGGTCCGTGGACCGCGCGCGGCAGCTAAACATAGTGGTGTCCTAGATGTCCACCGCGCAACGACCTGCTCGAGCTGGCGTAGGCGCGGGCCGCACACTCCCGGTCCACTCGGGGACATCGCCGCGCGTCGGTACGCTGCTGGCCGCGCCCATCGAAGGCCAGTACCCGTGTCCGTAGCCTCGTTCGATCCCGTCGACGCTCCGGCGATCGAGGTGGTCGGACTCGTCAAGCGGTACGGCCCGACCGTCGCGGTCGACGGGCTCGACCTGTCGGTCCAGCGGGGCGAGACGCTGGCCCTGCTGGGCCCCAACGGCGCCGGCAAGACCACGACCGTGGAATGTTGCGAGGGTTACCGCACCCCGGATGCGGGCACCGTACGCATCCTCGGTCTGGACCCCAGGCGTGACGCCGCCGCCCTGCGGTCCCGGGTCGGGTTGATGCTCCAAGAGGGAGGGGTCTACCCGGTGGCCCGTCCGGCCGAGGTCGTGCGACTGTTTGCCAGCTTCTACGCCGATCCGCTGGACCCGGATGCCCTGCTCGAGCGCGTCGGGCTCGACGCGTCGCGGCGCACCCGCTTCCGGGACCTCTCGGGTGGGCAGAAACAGCGTCTGTCACTCGCGCTGGCTGTGGTGGGACGCCCGGAGGTCGTCTTCCTGGACGAGCCGACGGCTGGCCTTGATCCGGCGGCCCGGCACCGCACGTGGGAACACCTGCGCGAGCTGCGGACCGACGGCGTCACGGTCGTGCTCACGACCCACCTGTTGGACGAGGCCGAGGAACTGGCCGATCGTGTCGCCATCATCGACCACGGTCGGCTGGTGGCGCTCGGCACGCCCGACGAGCTGACACACGGAGATCGGGACGAGGTCACCTTCACCGCACGGCCGGGACTGGACACCCGCGAGCTCGGTCAGGCCATCGGAACGGACGTGATCGAAGCACGTGCGGGGCGCTACGTCGTGCACGGCCCCAACGACCCGTCGCTGGTCGCCCGCCTGGCCGCCTGGCTGGAACGTCGCGATGTCCGGCTTGGGGAACTCCAGGCCGGCAAGCGCAGCCTCGAACAGGTCTTCCTCGGGCTGACCGAGGACGAGGTACCCGATGCCGCGTCCCCCTCCGTCCCAGCCCCGGCTTCGCCCACCGAGGTGGGTGCGTGACCGCCGGCGTCGTGGTGGATCGCCGCACGCCGTACCTGCGCGCGGTCCTGGCGCAGGTAGCCATGGAGACCCGACTGCTGGTGCGCTCGGCGGAGAGCCTGGTCGTGACGCTGGGCATCCCGTTGGGTGTCCTGGTGTTCTTCTCCAGCGTCGAGATCCTGCCGACGGGCGGGCGGCGCGGTGTCGACTTCCTGGTGCCGGGTGTGCTGGCGATCTCCGTCGCAGCAACGGGGTTGGTGGCCGTCGCCATCCAGACGGCATTCGAGCGCAAGTACGGCGTCTTGAAACGGCTCGGCGGCACCCCGCTACCGCGGTGGGGTTTCCTGCTGGCCAAGGGCATCGCGGTCGGGGCCATCGTGACCGTCCAGTCGGTCCTGGTGATGGCCGTCGCAGCGGTTGTGCTCGATTGGCAACCCTCCGGTGGAGCGCTTGTCCTGCCCGTCGGGGTGTTGGTCGGCGCGGTGACGTTCACCGCGCTCGGCTTGCTGTTGGCCGGCACGCTGCGTGCGGAGGGGACGTTGGCGGTCGCCAATGCCCTGTTCCTGGTGCTGTTGCTCGTCAGTGGCGTGGCCTTCGATGCGGACGCGTTACCCGACGCGGTCGCGGTCGTCGGACAGGCGCTGCCGGTCGGCGCGCTCGGTGACGTCCTTCGCACGGGAGCGTCCGGCGACGGCTTCGCCTTCGGATCATTGGGGATCGTGGCCGGCTGGGGTGGTGTGGCGATCGCGATCGCGTCGAGAACCTTCCGGTGGGAACCATGAGGGCGCGACGACGTCGGTTGGAAGCGACCGCGGTCGAACGGCTACCATCTGCGCCACCGAGGTGGGCCGAACCGGCCCGGCCCGTGTCGTTTCACCCGTCCCGGGGCCCCGTCCGTGAGGACCGAGCTTCCCGGAGCGAGTCGGGAGACGGGCCCGGATTCGACCCCATTCCACCGCGAAACCGCACGGTCGCGCGGCGGAAGCGTGAACCAGCCACAGGAGACCTCACGTTGCGCGACCGAACCAGCTCCCGTCGATCGACGCCCCGCCGGTCGCGTGCGACCTCGATGCTGCTGCTCGGTCTGGCGCTGGTGCTGGCGGCCTGCGGAGAGGCGCCCCAGAGCGCGATGGATCCGGCGGGTCGCTTCGCCCAGGGGCCCCACGACCTGGTGATCCCGGTGCTGTTCATCGCGCTGGTGGTGTTCATCCTCGTCCAGGGACTGATCATCTACTCGGTGATCAAGTTCCGCATCCGGGCGGATGACGACGGGTCCCTGCCCAAGCAGGTGCACGGCAACACCCGCCTGGAGATCGTCTGGACGGTCATTCCGGCGTTGATTCTCGCGGGTATCGCGGTGCCGACGGTGCAGGGCATATTCGGGCAGATGGACGAGCCAGACGAGTTCATGACCGTCGAGGTGATCGGTCACCGGTGGTGGTTCGAGTACTACTACCCGGACCACGACATCTACACCGCCAACGAAATGGTCATCCCCGCCGGCACCTCCGTGCGGCTCGAGATGACCGCCGCCGACCCGGCACGGTCGGCCAACCAGGGCGTCATCCACTCCTTCTGGATCCCCCGCCTGGCCGGCAAGCAGGACCTCGTACCCGGGCGAACCACGTTCCTGAACATCGAGGCGGATGAGCCGGGTCGTTATCTGGGGCAGTGCGCCGAGTACTGTGGACTGTCCCACGCGAATATGCGGGCCCGCGCGGTGGCGCTGAGCGACGCTGACTGGCAGACGTGGGTCGACGAACAGTCGACGCCGGCGGCGGTGCCCGACGAGGGCGCCCTGGAAGCCGAAGGGCGCGAGCTGTTCGGGGATCTCGGCGATCGTATGGCCTGTGCCTCCTGTCACCAGGTGTGGGAAGAGGGGGCGCGCAATCCCAGCGTCGGGCCCGACCTGACCCACCTCATGAGTCGCGAGGAGTTCGCCGGGGCCGTCCACGACCTCGATGAAGAGAACCTGCGGGAGTGGCTGCGGGACCCCAGTGCGATGAAGCCCATGCAGTACGACGTCAATGGCATCGGCATGCCGAACCTGGATCTGTCCGACGACGAGATCGACGCACTCGTCGCCTACCTGTTGGCACTCCAATGAACCGCTCGTTGCGCACCAGCCGGTCGCTTCGTCACGGGCGCCGCCCGAGGAGCACGCTATGAGCACCGCACTCACCGACCACAAGCCGCTGCGGCCCGCGTCAGAGAAGGGCCTGCTCAGCTGGCTCGGCACCACGGACCACAAACGCGTCGGCGTGATGTACTTCTTCACGACGCTGGTGTTCTTTACCTTGGGCGGACTGGAATCGAGCCTGATCCGGGCCCAGCTCGCGCAGGCGGAACAGCAGCTGCTGACCGAAGAGATTTACAACCAGGTCTTCACCATGCACGGCCTGACCATGGTGTTCCTGGTCGTGATGCCGCTGTCGGCCGCGTTCTTCAACTATCTGATCCCGCTGATGATCGGGGCGCGTGACGTCGCGTTCCCGCGGCTCAACGCCTTCAGCTACTGGGTCTATCTGTTCGGGGGGATCTTCCTCTACAGCTCGTTCCTGCTCGGTGGCGCGCCCAACGGCAGCTGGGTCGGCTATGCACCGTTGTCGACCGATGCCGTTTCCAACATGGGCTTCTACGCGGTTGGGTTGCAGATCGTCGGCATCAGCTCGTTGACCGCAGCTGTCAACTTCATCGTCACGATCCTGAACATGCGCGCACCCGGTATGACCTTCATGCGCATGCCTGTCTTCATCTGGATGTCGCTGGTCACGAACTTCCTGCTGCTGTTCGCGATCCCGGTCATCGCCGTCGCCCTGTTCATGCTGCAGTTCGACACGCTGTTCGGTGCCCAGTTCTTCCAGCCGGGCAGCGGCGGTGACCCGATCCTCTATCAGCATCTGTTCTGGCTGTTCGGCCATCCTGAGGTCTACATCATGGTTCTTCCCGCCATGGGGATCGTGTCAGAGATCCTGCCGGTGGGTGCCAAGAAGCCGCTGTTCGGATACGCCGCCGTGGTCTTCGCCGGCGCTGCTATCGGGTTCATCGGCTTCGGCGTGTGGGCGCACCACATGTTCACCTCCGCGGTCGGACCGGTCGCCCGATCCGCCTTCGCCCTGTCCACGATGTTCATCGCGGTCCCGACGGGGATCAAGATCTTCAACTGGATCTTCACCATGTGGGGCGGAAAGCTGAAGTTCACGACGCCCATGTTGTTCTCCGTCGGATTCGTGTCGATGTTCATGATCGGCGGGTTGTCCGGTGTGACCCACGCGATCGTGCCCCACAACGCCCAACAGCACGACACCTACTATGTCGTTGCGCACTTCCACTACGTGTTGTTCGGTGGGGCCTTGTTCGGCTTGATTGCCGGTATCTACTTCTGGTTCCCCAAGGTCACCGGCAAGCTCATGAGCGAGAAGCTCGGCAAGGTGCATTTCTGGACCTGGCTCCTCGGTTTCAACCTGACGTTCGGGCCGATGCACATGTCCGGGCTGCTCGGCCAACCGCGCCGGACTGCGGTCCTGCCGGGCGAGCTGGGCAGCACGGTCGAGATCTACAACCTGTTGAGCAGCCTCGGTGTGGTGGTGCTCTTCGGCTCTGCCCTGGTGTTCCTCTACAACCTGCTGACCTCCATCAAGCGCGGAGAGGACGCCGGACTGGATCCCTGGGACGCCCGAACGCTCGAGTGGCTCACGGCGTCGCCGCCGAAGCACCACAACTTCGACACGGTCCCGACGGTCACGCACCGGGACGAGTTCTGGCACCGCAAGTACGCTGAGGACGAGTCGGGGGTCCCGATCGCGGTACCGGCGGGAGCTTCCGAAGATCACGACGGGGACGCGGACGAGCACATCCACATGCCGGATGCCTCGCTGTGGCCGTTTGCCATGTGTCTCGGGTTCTTCCCGTTCGGATACGGCCTGCTGTTCACCACCCCTGGCTGTTCGGTCTGGGTGTGGTGTGGTTGATCGTCGGCTACTTCGGTTGGATCGTTGAGCCGTTGGCCGAGGGCGATGACGACGACGTGGACGACGATGTCCATGCGCCGTCCACGGCGGGCGCATCCACCCACTAGACGACACGGCCCGGCCGCCGGGGGCACGCGCCCACCGGTAGACCGGCGAACAGAAGGCGGAGACGTGGCAGCAGATGTCCAGGCGACAACGTTGGGACTGGATCATCGCAAACTTGCGATGTTGACCTTCCTCGGGTCCGAGTTCCTCTTTTTCGGCGCGTTCGTGTCGGCGTACCTGCTGTACATCACGACGACAGCAGGAGGCCCGGGCGTCGAGATCTTCGACATCCCCTTCACCTCGATCAGCTCGTTCGTCCTGCTGATGAGTTCACTGACGATGGTGTTGGCGCACAATGCACACGTCCGCCACGACCTGCGCAGGATGCGATTGTGGATCCTGGCCACGGCGGGGCAGGGAGCGATCTTCCTCGGCGGTCAGGTCTATGAGTTCACGACCTTCTTCAACGAGGGCCTGAACCTGACGCAGTCGCCCTTCGCCAGTGCCTTTTTCGTGCTGACGGGCTTCCACGGCCTCCACGTGTTCGTCGGCATCCTGATGCTGCTGAGCCTGTACGCACTGTCCTTGACCGGGAAGGTCAAGGCCGGTCAGGACGTCAAGACCGAGATGATCGGGCTGTACTGGCACTTCGTCGACATCATCTGGGTCGTCATCTTCACCGTCGTCTATCTGATCCCGGAGATCGCCGTCGGCTGACGATGCCGGAACGACTCGGACATGCGAAGGGAACATCCGTGAGCGCGAGCGACACGCAGGACACGCGGGACACCACGACCGACGAGTCCCATGGGGACCATCCGACCGCGCGCGAGTACGTCAACATCGCCATCATGCTCGGGATCCTGACGGCGCTGGAGGTGTCGACGTACTTCGTCGATTTCGGCGGGATCGCAATCCCGCTGTTGGTCATACTCATGGCGATCAAGTTCGTGATGGTGGCCAGCTTCTTCATGCACCTGAAGTTCGACTCCAAGGTGTTCGGTCGCATGCTCTACGGCGGGCTGGCCCTGGCGATCGTTCTG
>JBDNIX010000339.1:0-7190 GCA_041688045.1 Nitriliruptoraceae bacterium | reverse complement strand
TTCGCGGGGCACGATCCAGGGACGACGTCACGTTCCTCACGCCGGCCGGTCGGCCAAGGTTGTCACCGCCGGGGCTGCGCGTGAGGCCCTCACGTCGGAGTACGAGCCGTCGGGCCTGATCGTTCTCGGTCCATCGTGACCGGCCTGCTGGCAGCGTGGGAGCACGCCAGATTCATTCATCCCACTGCCGCCATCGGGTTGCTCCGTCGTCATCATCCGGTCGGCCACAGACGTTTGCTGGTGGTCCTCGGGAACACCCGCCCGTTCGCCGTCGTACCGTGCCATTGTCCACTCATCCGGGGAGATTCGCGTGAAGCTCTTTCTTGACACCGCCAACATCGACGAGATCGCGGAAATCAACCGGTGGGGGGTGCTGGATGGTGTGACCACCAACCCGACCTTGGCCGCCAAGGAGGGACTCGACTTCGCCTCCATGATCAAGGACATCTGCGCCGAGGTGGATGGCGACGTCAGTGCCGAGGTGGTTTCGACCGACTGCGACGGCATGCTGCGCGAAGCCCGCGATCTGGCGCAGATCGCGGACAATGTCGTGATCAAGCTGCCGCTCATCCCGGAGGGGCTGGCGGCCTGCTCGCAGCTGAGCAAGGACGGTGTGCGCACGAATGTGACGCTGTGCTTCTCGCCGACGCAGGCGATCCTGGCGGCCAAGGCGGGAGCCACCTACGTCTCGCCGTTCCTCGGACGAGTGGACGACCTGGCGAACGACGGCATCTCGTTGCTGTCGGAAATCTGTGAGATCTTCCGGGTCCAGGGCTACGAGACCGAGGTGCTGGCTGCGTCACTCCGCGGTCCGCAGCACGTCGCGCAGGCGGCTCTCGTCGGTGCGGACATCGCGACGATGCCGGCCGGCGTGTTCCGCCAGATGGTGAAGCATCCACTCACCGACAGCGGCCTGGACCGGTTCCTGGCCGACTGGAAGACCTATACCGACGGCCTCGGCGAGAGCTGATCTTCGCTCGGCCGTCCGTCTTCGTTTTCGTCGTTTCCATCCACACGGTGGTCCGCCCACGCGGCGACCACACCTGGAGTACTCATGGATCGCAGTCTGCTCGAGAAGAAGGCGCTCGCCGAGCTGCGCGAGATTGCCTCGACGCTCGAGCTGAAGAGCTACCAGCGGATGAAGAAGGCCGACCTCGTCGACCTCATCATTGAAGCCGGCCAGGCCCGCAGCGCGGACGCTTCGTCCAACGGCGGGACTGACGGCGCAGCATCCGCCGGCTCCACGTCCGATGGATCGACTGGCTCGTCGAGCGGCGGATCCGGTCGGGACGGCGGTGCTTCCTCGGAGACCGGTGCGTCTTCGGACGGCGGATCCGGCGCGTCCGGCAACGGTCGTGGCGACAGCCCCGACCGAAGCGGTGGTTCGACGCGGGTGCGCGCGCGGCGTCGCTCGGAAGGCGACTCGTCGGATCGTTCCGACGGGGCGTCGGATCGTTCGGACGGGGACTCCGGCGACCGCTCCCAGCGGACCGACGACGCGTCCGACCGGTCCGGCTCCGGTCGCGGCGACGACGCATCCCGCGGTGGCGGAGGGCGTGCCCGCGACGCCGATTCATCCGCGGACGGCGACGACCAGGACGGACGCAACCGCAACAAGCGGGAACGCCGCCGCAAGGGCGCCGGTGGCGGCCAGGGGGGCGGCCAGAGCCAGGGTCAGAACCAGGGGGGCGGCCAGGGCCAGGGTCAGAACCAGGGGGGCGGCCAGCAGGACGACCTCGACGCCGCCGAGGTCCGCGAAGGTGTGCTGGACCTCCTCCCGGAGGGGTATGGCTTCCTGCGCGTGACGGGCTATCTGTCCGGTGACCGCGACGTGTACGTGTCGCAATCGTTCGTCCGTCGGTTCGACCTGCGACGGGGCGACCGTGTTGCGGGACCGATCCGGCGCAACAAGAACAACGACAAGTTCCCCGCGCTGGCCCGTGTCGACACGATCGAAGGCGAGCCGCTCGACGGGAATGCGCAGCGGTCACGGCGTCCCAACTTCAAGGATCTGACCCCGCTGTTTCCGACCGAGCGGCTCAAGTTGGAGCTGGACGGCGACACCCCGATGTCGATGCGGCTGATCGACATGATGGCGCCGATCGGCAAGGGTCAACGCGGGCTGTTGGTTTCGCCGCCGAAGGCCGGTAAGACCACCGTGCTCAAACAGCTGGCGCATTCGATCCAGGCCAATGATCCGGACGTGCACGTGATGGTGCTGCTCGTCGACGAGCGGCCGGAAGAGGTCACCGACTTCCAGCGGTCGACCAGCGGTGAGGTCATCTCCTCGACCTTCGACCGGCCCGCGGAGGACCATGCGCAGGTCGCCGAACTGTGCATCGAGCGCGCCAAGCGCCTCGTCGAGTCGGGCAAAGACGTCGTGGTCCTGCTGGACTCGATCACCCGCCTGGCCCGTGCGTACAACCTCGCGGCGCCCACGTCCGGCAAGATCCTGTCCGGCGGTGTGGACTCGGCGGCGCTCTACCCGCCGAAGCGCTTCTTCGGCGCCGCCCGCAACATCGAGGAGGGCGGCAGCCTCACCATCATCGCGTCCGCACTCATCGACACGGGTTCGAAGATGGACGAGGTCATCTTCGAGGAATTCAAGGGCACCGGCAACATGGAACTGCGCCTGGATCGGCGCATGGAGCAGAAACGCATCTTCCCGGCCCTGGACATCCAGGCGTCCGGCACGCGCCGCGAGGACCTGTTGCTGCCCGAGGATCAGATCGCGACCATCTGGAAGCTCCGGCGCCTGCTCGCGACCATGGATGCCGAAGCTGCGCTCCAGCTGCTGATCGACAAGCTGAAGGCGACCAAGTCAAACGAGCAGTTCCTCCAGATGATCGCCAAGTCCAACCTGCAGTAGGGCGCGCGGCGGTGGGCATGCGGATCACCGCGCGCGGCCGAGGTGGACGATCCCCGCGCTCGTGGTCAGGGATCGTCACGTCCGCGTGCGGACCTCGCCGGTTGGTGGACGATCCCTGCGCCCACGGCCTGAAATCGTCACAACCGGGCGCTGCCCCCTGGCCGGGCCGGCCAGGCGGGCGCCGCCCCGCAGCGTTCGCCCTGGATCAGCGGCGCATCAGGAACTGCAGGACGTACCAGAACAGCAGCGCCAGGGACGAGAACAGGCTCATCGCCGCCGCGACCTCCATGTCCGGGGGATAGGAGCGGTAGACGGTCTGTGTGCTGTAGAGGATCGCGGCGCCGGCGAAGCCGATCATGGCGACGCTGAACCACAGGCCGAGCGTCACGCCGAACAGCACGGATCCGACGATCAACGCCAGGACCAGGATCCCGCCCCACATCAGGATGCCGCGCAGGAAGCTGAAGTCCTTGCCCGTGGTCAGGGCGATGAACGACAGGCCGGCGAAGGCCAGGATCGACAGCATGGCCGCCTGGAAGATCACGCTGGGACCGTCACCGGTCGCCGCCATCTCGTTCGCGATGAACAGGGGTGCGGCGAACAACAGGGCGTTGGCGGCGATCAGCACGCCATAGCCCGCCAGCTGCCTGCCGCGACTGCCGCCACTGTGGCCCAGGTTGTTGGCCAGCCACGACACGACCATGAACCCACCGAGGATGATCAGCCAGTTGGTGTCGTAGACGACCCCGGCGATCGCTTCCGCGATGCCCCACTCGAACATCAGGTACTGCAGCGCCATGAAGGCCCCGATGCCCCCGACCACCAGGCCGTAGACACGGGTCATGAACTGCCCGCGAACCTCGGCTGGCTGTTGGGCGACGGGAGTGCCCGTGGGTCGGGGCATGCCCTGGGGTTGTGCGCTCATCGGGTGATCCTCCTGGCCGGTTGGCCATCAACTGGTGGTCGGCATCGGATGGATGCCGCCCACGCCCGACAGTGTGCCCGATGTTCCCGCGTCCCACGAGCTGCCTGCGCCGCGCCGCCATAGGGTGTGGGCGCCAAGCGCTCGCACCGGCGTGTGGGCCATTGGCGATGACCCCCCCGGCACGATCGAGGCAGCTGTGAGTGAAGCGCTGAAGGCCCAGCTCCGTGAGGCACACGCCCGCGTCTTCGACGGCCTCCTGGACGCCGTGTCCGATCTGGCTGACGACGCCTGGTCCACGTCCACCGGTTGCCCGGGCTGGGACGTGCACGACCAGCTGGCGCACGTCGTCGGCGTTGAACGATCGATGCTCGGCGATGAACCGGACACCGTCGATCTGCCGCTCGACCTACCGCACGTGCGCAACGACTTCGGTCGCACGGTCGAGGTGGCCGTCGCCGCCAGGCGTGGTCGGTCACCCGACGTGCTGATCGAGGAGGTGCAGGAGACGTTCCGCCGTCGAGTGCAGGCGATCGACGCGATGCCCGTCGATGCGTTGTCTGCACCGTTGGACGGACCCGCCGGGATGCAGATGAAGGCGTCGCAGATGCTGCGCACCCGTCTGTACGACATGACCAGCCACGAACACGACATCCGGCGGGCGCTCGGGCGCCCAGGAGACCTCGCCGGACCCAACGTCGACATCGCCGTCGAACAGGTCCTGCGCGCGTGGGCGCGGATGCTGCCCGCACGAACCGAGGCGCCGGGGGTGCTGGAAGTCCGGATCCCGGAGCGCGACAGCGTCCGGATCGACCTGTCAGACGGGCAGCTGCATCGAGGTGGCGCGGGGCCGACCCCGACCGCCACGCTCCACCTCGACGTTCCTGGCCTGTTGGCGATCGCCGGCGGACGATCCGACGCACCGCCCCTCGATGACGTCGTGGCGGCTGGTGATCGGGAGTGGGCGGCGGCTGTCCTGGCTCGCGGCACCATCACGCCCTGACGGGATGGCTCCCTGACGAGCCCCTTCCTGACGGGTGGGGAGTCCTCTGCTACCCTTCACCGCAGCGCGTTCCTTCGGTGACGCGTGATGTGTGATGGCACCCTCGCCCGAACCCCTTCGCCGCACACACGCCCGTTCGTTGACCACCGACTCCTCGGCTATGCCGCGTGGAGGACATCATGAAGCAGGACATTCACCCCGAGTATTCCTTGGCGACCGTCAAGTGCTCGTGTGGCAACACCTTCGAAACCCGTGCCACCGTCGACTCGATGAGCGTCGACCTGTGCAACCAGTGCCACCCGTTCTACACAGGGAAGCAGAAGCTGGTGGACGCCGGTGGACGCGTGGACCGGTTCAAGCGTCGCCTGGAGAAGTCGGACCAGGCCAAGAAGTAACACGGCCTGGCAGCACCAGCCCGATCACCGACGCCGCCGGATACGTCCGGCGGCGTCGTCGTGTCGGCCATCGACGAGGCGAGTACCTTCACCGCGCCGACCGCGTCGCCATCGGCCGCCCGTGATGGGGCATTCCTGCAGGCCTCCACCAGATCCGTGGGGCGCAGCCCGTACCAGAGCGGGCAACGTGCCACAGAACGACGATTCAGCCACCTCAGAGTCCACGCAAGGGCTCGTGTGGGGCCGAGTCTTCCCGCCGGTCAGGAGCTGGCGATACCGGTTCGGGCGGGCCGGCAGTCCGGCGGCTGGTACGTGCGCGATGGGAGGTGGCCTCCCCGCTGCTGGGGGCGCGGTTCGGCCGTTCGCCGACACCTGCGCCACCGGAGCGCCTCGGGATGCGGAGGGGCCATGGACCCAGCGATCGGGGCTCTGCTCCGTTCGTCCCCCTCGCTGGGGCGACGAGCGACCTCGCGAGGCCGCGCCCGCACCTTCGCGGCGCGACCCGGTAGCGTCGCGTGCACACGACACATCGGTGAGATGCGCGATGCCCGATCGCCGGACCCTGCTGGCGGATGCGTCGCCGGAGCAGCTGACCCACCTGTTCCGGCGCGTCCCCGCCCTCGGCACGGCCGTGTCGCGACCCGGCGGTCAGCGGGTACCCGTCGGCGGCCCGACCGGCAGCTTCCGCGTGGTGTCCTCACCCAGGGACCTCGACGAGCTGGCCGACCTGCTCGGCGACCGCGCCATCATCGTCGCAACGTGTCTGGAACTGACCCTCACGCAGCTCCAGCTCGTGCAGCTCGCCGCCGTCCACGGGCACACGCTGACCCGCGGGGAGGTCGTCGCCGAGGCAGGCGAGGACGCGGTCGCACAACTCGAGGCCGACGCGGACGTGCTCGCTGATCTGCTGCTCGCGCACCGCCGCGACGGCTGGTTGACCCTGCTGCCCGGCGTCTCCGACGTGGTCGACACGGAGGGAGCGGACCTGCAGGTCGGGCTGCAGGACACCAACAGCGAGGTGCTCGCCGCGGTGCTGCGCAACCTCGGCCACCGCAACCCGCCGACACGCAAGGTGCAGCGGCTCGAGCTCCTGCTGGACCACCTGCGTGACCCCGCGCGGTTGCGGGCCACCATCTCGCAGTTGCCAGACGAGGCACGGGCCGTCCTCGCCCGACTCGTCGAGAAGCACCCCGCTTCCGTGTACGGGCTCGATCCCGGCTACCGCCGTCGCTACGGGGGCGGCGGCCGAGCGCCGGCGGCCTCACCGCTGCAGCACCTTGAGGACCGCGGACTGGTGACGGTCAGCCCGTGGGGTGACCAGGTCGACGTGTGGACCGAGGTCATCGTGTCGGTGCGCGGGCGCCTGTTCGACTCCTGGCCGCAGCCTCCCGCGGTCGACCCGGTCCCGCTCGATCCGTCCGTGCCCACCGTTCCGACGATCGTCGGCACCGTCGACCGGTTGCTCGCACTGTGGGAGACGACCCCCGCGGAGGGGCTCGCCTCCGGTGGCATCGGCGTGCGTGCAGTCCGGTCCGCCGCGAAGACGCTCGGGGTCGCGCCGACGACCGTGGCCACCGTGGCCGCGCTGGCCGTCCAGCTGGAGATCCTCGGGACCGTGGTCACCGATCCTCCTCGCCGCAAGCGGGGTAGCTGGACGGGAGGCAAGACCGTCTGGACGACCACGACCCGCCGCGCAGCGTGGGCCGAGCTCCATCCGGCGTTGCGCTGGGCCCACCTGGTGGACGCCTGGCGGGACAGCCGGATGCTCGACGAGACCGACGGTCTGCCCGACCGCGTCGTCGAGCCCGAGCAGGGTGTGCCGCTCCGACCGCGCCGGCGTCTCCTGGCGACCCTCCGTGAGCTGCCAGACGACACCGGTGTCGAGCTTGCCGCGCTTGCCCGTCACCTCGCGCTGCGGGACCCGTTCGACGCCCTCGGCGACGACGTGGCCGGGCTCGTCGCGGTGCTGCGCCTGCTCGGGGTGGTCCCGGACGACGGCCC
>JBDNIX010000049.1:0-10356 GCA_041688045.1 Nitriliruptoraceae bacterium | reverse complement strand
GCGCGCATGCCCTCGTGGCCCATCGCGATCCCGTCCGACACGGCGATGGTGTTGAACTCGATGGGGTAGCCGCCAGCGTCTCGTACGCCGAGCTTGGCCTGCTTGGCCAATCGGTCGAGCGGAAGGTTGCAGGGGGTGACCTCGTTCCACGACGACGCGATCCCGACCTGCGGCCGGCCCCAGTCGTCGTCGGTCATGCCGATCGCTCGGAGCATGGCGCGCGCCGGCGCACGCTCGTAGCCGTCGGTCACATCTCGGCTCTTGTGTTTCGGATCCGCCATCGTTCGCCTCGCTGTGTGCGGGAAGGTGCGTGGGGCTGGTCACTGCCTATCTGACCATATGGTGCCGGTCGATGCCGAACGCGCGGCTACCGTGCCACCGCCGATGCCGTCGGTCGAGGGCACCGGCCGGATCGAAGAAGCCGTCCCTGCCAGAGCGCCCCAGCATCGAGGTGACAGATGGACGCAACCACCATGGCGGCCCTGGGTGGCCGCCTGAAGGACGGTCAGACGCTCCAGGGACAGGACCTCGCCGCATTCGAGCAGGATGTCTTCGGGAGCACGACGTTGGGCATCGTCTGGGACGAACTCTCTCTGCAGCGGGTGGTCGCACACGTCGAGCCCGGCCCGCAGCACCATCAGCCCTACGGCATCGTGCATGGCGGAGTGTGGTGCTCGATCGTCGAATCGCTGGCATCGGTCGCCGCCGCCCTGCAGGTCATCGGTGACGGACGGGTCGTCGTCGGCGTCAGCAATGCCACCGACTTCCTCCGCGCACATCGCACGGGTCGGGTCGATGCCGTCGCCACGCCCGTGCACATCGGGCGTTCACAGCAGTTGTGGCAGGTGGTGTTGACCCGCGTCGCTGACGGCAAGGCCGTTGCGCGGGGGCAGGTTCGGCTGCAGAACGTCGATGCCGCTGCACTGGGCGGTGCCTGAACGGTGAACGCAACGACAAGGCGACGTCGATGAAGATTGATGCCGTCACGCTCGGAGGGTCGTTGGCGGATACGCCCGCGTCGGTGCGAGACCTCGAGGAACGGGGCTACGACGGCTGGTTCGTCGGTGAGACCTCGCACGACCCGCTGTTGGCCTGTGTCGCGGCCGGTGCTGCCGCACAGCGCAATGGAGATCGGTACCGCCATCACGGTGGCGTTCCCGCGGAGCCCGATGCACGTCGCCTACGCCGCGCACTATCTGCAGGCGCTCACCGACGGACGGTTCGTGCTCGGACTGGGCTCACAGATCAAGCCGCACATCGAGAAGCGGTTCGGCACGCCGTGGCCCAGACCCGTCAGCCGGATGCGCGAGTACATCCAGGCCCTGCGTGCCATCTGGACCGCCTGGGAGACGGGCGAGAAACTGGCGTTCCGGGGCGAGTACAGCCGTCACACGCTGATGACCCCCTTCTTCACGCCGGACGACCACGGTTTCGGTGCACCCAAGGTCTTCGTCGCCGCGGTGGGACCGAAGATGACCGAGGTCACGGGCGAGGTCGCGGATGGGCTCCTGTGCCATGGCTTCACCACGGAGCGCTACCTGCGCGAGGTCACCCTTCCGGCGGTCGCCACGGGCGCCGCCACCACGGCCCGCGATCCGACATCGATCCAGATCAGCTTGCCGTTGTTCGTCGTGACCGGACGCGACGACCGGGCGACCGCAGATGCCGCCGCCAAGGTCCGCGGTCAGATCGCCTTCTACGGTTCCACGCCTGCCTATCGCGCGGTACTGGACCTCCACGGCTGGGGCGCCCTGCACGAACGGCTCCACGAGCGGTCGGTTGCCGGTGACTGGACCGCCATGCCCGAACTCATCGACGACGAGGTCCTGCACACCTTCGCGGTCGTGGGAACACCCGACGAGGTCGGCGGCCGCATTCGCGACCGATTTGGCGACCTCGCGGATCGGATCAGCCTGCCGACCGACCTCGATGTCGGTGGCGACGGCTGGCGGCAGATCCTCTCGGACCTTCGTGACGGGGCATAGAGCGCCGGTCCCGGGTGGGACATCGGACGCGCGCCGGGCCGCGGTCGCCGTCGTCGTGGGAGCGACCCTGTGGGCAACGACCGGTATCGCCCAGGAACTGGGGGCATCGTCGGCAGCTCCTCCCGCTGTCGCGGCGATCCGCACCCTCGGCGGTGGAGCGTCGTTGCTGGTGGTTGCCGCTGCCACGACGGGGCATCGCGGCACCCTCGACACCCTGCGTCGGGGAGGAGGTGCCCTTGCGGTTGCCACCGTTGCGATGGCGACGTTCCAACTGGGATACCTCGGCGCGGTTCGGGCCACCGGTGTGGCGGTCGGCGTGCTGGTCGCCATCGGCAGCGCGCCTGCCTGGGCCGGTCTCTACGACGCGCTGCGAGGTCGGTTTCCGGGCCGGCGTTGGGTTGTGGCGACCGCGCTGTCGGTGGTTGCCGCCGGACTGCTCCTCTCGCCGACGGGCGCCGGTGGCGTGGACGCGGGTGGCATCCTGCTGGCACTGATCGCGGGACTGGCGTACGCGGTCTACGCGATCGCCTCGAAGCATCTGCTCGACCGCGGCGTGGCCGGAATTCCTGTCATGGCCCTGGCGATCCTCGGTAGCGGCATCCTGTTGAGTCCCGCGTTGGTCGTCACCGACCTGTCCTGGCTGATGACGCCGGCGGGCGGAATGGCGGCAGTCTGGTTGTCCGTTGTAGCGGTGGGCGCTTCGTACGTCGCCTTCGTCTGGGGTCTGGCCCGCTTGGCGACGCCCGTGGTGACGACCCTGACGCTGGCCGAGCCACTGGTGGCTGCTCTTCTGGCGGTGTTACTCCTCGGTGAGCGGCTGACCGGGGCGCCGCTGTTCGGAGCCGCCCTTCTCGTCGTCGGCCTCGTCATCGTCAGCGTCGGACCGGCGTCGGGCGCGGTTCCACCCACGCGGGCGAGCGGCGTCTGAGCCATGGCCTCTACGCTGGATATCGATCTTCAGGAGCGAGCATGCAGACCGTCGGCGTGGATCTGGGTGGTACGAATATCGGCACCGTCGTGCTCGACGAGGCCAATGCGGTCGCGGGCTTCGCCAAACGCAGGACGCCGACGGGAGGCGACCATCTGGGTGTCGTCGACGTCATCGTGGCGGGTATCCACGACGCCCTGGACGACGCCGGCGTGTCGCCGAAGGACATCGCCGCCATCGGCGTCGGGACACCCGGAGTCGTCGTTGACGGGACCGTCGGTGATGCGTTCAACGTGCCCGGCTTTCAGGAGCGATTCGCGCTGGCTGACATGATCGGCCACCACGTGGACAAACCGGTACGTGTCGTCAACGACGTGACCGCCGGCGCGGTCGCCGAACACCGGCTGGGCGCCGGCCGTGACTGGCAGCATCTGCTGTGCGTCTTCGCGGGAACCGGCGTCGGTGGGGGTCTGATACTGCATGGGCAGATCTTTGAGGGTGCTCATGGTGGCGCCGGCGAGTTCGGCCACCAGATCATCCGGCAGGGTGGTGCCGTGTGCCCGTGCGGCCGTCGTGGCTGTGTGGAGGCCTACGCCGGCCGTCAGGCCATGACGTTGGCCGCTCAGCGCGCGGTTGCTGATGGCCAGCAGACGGTTCTGTTCGAGGTGATGGCGAAGAAGGGCAAGCCCCGTCCGACGTCCGGCGTCTTCAGCGACGCCCTGGATCAGGGCGACCCATTCATCGCGGATCTGATCGACGACTGCGTCGATGCGTTGGCCGCGGGCATTGCGTCGTCCGTCAACCTCCTGGACCTCGAGGCAGTGGTGCTCGGCGGTGGGATGGCAGACAAGCTGGGCGAGCCGTTCCGGTCCCGGGTCGAGGCCGCGATGCAGCCGATGCTCTTCTTCTCGCCGCCGAAGGTCGAGTTGGTGTCCGCTGCGTTGGGGGACAGCGGGGGCGCCATCGGTGCCGGATTATTGGCTCGCGAGGCCACCTGACCCGGGACGCCAGGAGCGGGGTCGGCTTGGCCCCGACCTGCTCGGAGTGGCACGCTGCGGGCGAGCGCCCGTCTCCGCGGCGCCGGATACCGGATGTCGAGGAGAAACCGTGTCGCAGCTCGAACAGGCCCGTTCGCTGGTCCAGGCCACCCGTACCGCCGTCGCCGCCGCCACGTCGTCTCTCGCTGGCCAGTGCGCGGTCGACGGACGCATCAGCGTCGCGCGCATCGACGAGCACCAGTCGGTCGCCTATGACCTGGCATCGATCGCCGCGGCCGTCACCGCAGCCGAACACCTCGTCGCGTGGGGGGAGAAGGGCGAACTCGAGGCTGATCTCGCGCTGGCCCTGGCAGCGGACGTGGCCGTCGATCTGCGCACGCGGGTCGCCGGGCGTGAAGCCGCATGGGGGCTGGACGCCGACGTCCTGCGTGACCATCACGAGGCGGTCGAGGTCGGTCGCGACCCGGCCTTCCTGGGCGACATCGCCACGCGTGTGCTCGCGACCGGGGAGGCGGGTGGCCGTCACCTCCCCGAAGATCTGGAGATGGTCCGTCAGACCTTTCGACGCTTCGCCGACGAGCAGGTCAAACCCGTCGCCGAGCGTGTCCATCGCAATGATGAGGACATCCCGGAGGAGGTCATCACCGGACTCGCGGAGCTCGGGTGTTTCGCGTTGTCCATCCCCGCCGACTACGGCGGTTACGCCGAAGGTGGCGATGACGAGCTGCTCAACATGGTGCTCGTCACCGAAGAGCTGTCACGTGGCTCCCTCGGTGTCGCCGGATCGTTGATCACCCGCCCGGAAATCATGGGCACGGCCATCCTCAAGGGCGGCACCGACGAGCAGAAGCAGCGATGGCTCCCCGCCATGGCCTCTGGCGAGAAGATGTGCGCCGTCGCGGTCACCGAACCCGATGTGGGTTCCGACGTCGCCGGCGTCAAGGTCTCCGCCACCCGCGATGGTGATGACTGGGTCATCGATGGCGTCAAGACCTGGTGCACGTTCGCGGGCCGTGCCGACCTGCTGTTGGTGCTGGCGCGGACGGACCCCGACCGGTCCCTCGGTCACCGGGGATTGAGTCTGTTCGTGCTCGAGAAGCCCCGGTTCCACGGTCACGCCTGGCGCGTCGAACAGGACGGGGGCGGGTCGATGGATGCCCGCGCCATCCCGACCCTGGGGTATCGCGGGATGCACTCGTTCGAGATCTCGTTCGACGGCTGGCGGGTGCCGCACGCCGCACTCATCGGCGAGGACGACGGGATGGGCCGCGGCTTCTACCTCCAGATGCAGGCGTTCGCCAACGCCCGGCTGCAGACCGCCGGCCGCGCGCAGGGCGTCATGCAGGCCGCACTCGACCAGTCCGTGTCCTACACCCGGGCACGCGAGGTCTTCGGGACTCCACTGGCCGACTACGAACTCACCCGGGTCAAGATCGCCCGCATGGCCGCGCTGTTGGCCGGTTGCCGGGTGTTCTCCACCGAGGTGGCCCGTCAGTTGGCGCGCGGCGATGAGGCCGGGCAGCTGGGGGCCTCGCAGCTGAAGCAGCTGGCATGTCGAGTGACCGAATGGGTCACACGCGAAGCCCTTCAACTGCACGGTGGCTACGGCTACGCCGAGGAGTACACGGTCAGCCGGCTGTTCGTGGACGCGCGGGTGCTGTCCATCTTCGAGGGCGCCGACGAGGTCCTGGCGTTGCGCGTGATCGCCCGGACCATGCTGACGGACGCGCTGGCGCACACGAACGCCTGACACGGTCAACGACCGTACGGCCGCAGGTCGTCCGGCACATGGGGAGTGGCACCGTGCTCGAATTCCAGGACCTGCGGCGTTCCTTCGGTGACGTGGTCGCGCTCGACGGACTCACCTTCAGCGTTGCTCCGGGCGAACTGTGCGGGTTCCTCGGTCCCAACGGTGCTGGCAAGACCACGGCCATGCGCTGCGCCGTGGGGGTCACGGCCCCCGATAGTGGGCGGGTCCTGTGGCGGGGTGGACCCATCGACATCGAGGTACGCCGGCGCACCGGCTACATGCCCGAGGAGCGGGGGCTGTATCCCAAGATGCGGGTCCACGAGCACCTCGTGTATCTCGCCCGACTGCACGGCGTAGGTGCTGCGGACGCCGCCTCCAGTGCCACGAACTGGGTGGAACGTCTGGGGCTGACGGAACGGAAGGACTCGGCGGTCGAGGAGTTGTCGCTCGGGAATCAGCAACGTGTCCAGTTGGCGGCGGCCCTGGTCCACGATCCTGAACTGCTCGTCCTCGACGAACCCTTCTCCGGCCTGGACCCGATCGCCACCGATCTCATGAGCGACGTGCTACTGGAACGTGCCCGCGCCGGAGTCGCGGTCGTGTTCTCGTCCCATCAGTTGGATCTCGTCGAGGGGTTGTGCGAGAAGGTCGCGGTGGTGGCGGAGGGACGGCTGGTGCTGCACGGCGAAGTGGCCGCACTCAAGGCGCAGGGGGGTCGGCGCCTCCGTATCCAGGTCGACGGCGGGACGCAGTGGACCGACAGGTTGCCGAGCGGCGCGGAACTGGTGTCGGTCTCCGACGACGGTGTGACCGTGCTGCTCCCGCCAGGTGAGGATGCCGGCCCCGTCCTGGACGTGGCGCGCACGCACGGCCGGCTGCTGGACGTCCACCTCGAACAACCCCGCCTTTCGGAGATGTTCCGTGCCGCGGTCAAGAACAGCCACCTCGAGGTGTCGTCATGACCCGGCGCCAGACCGTCGCGCTGATCGCAGGCCGTGAGATCCGCCAACGGTTGCGCTCGAAGCTGTTCGTGTGGTCGACGATTGTGCTGAGCGTCGCGTTCATGGCGCTGTCGCTCGTCCCGACACTGATCGACGCGTTCCGGTCGGATGACACCGGAGTCGGCGACACCGAGGAGGCCACGGACGTGGTCGTGGTCGGCAACCTGGATCAGGCTCGTCTGGACGCCCTCACGAGCGCAATCGGTCCCGTGGACATCCAGCCGGTCGACGACGAGGACGAAGCGCGTGCGAGCCTTCTGGACGAGGACCGTGATGTGGCCTTCGCCGTCCTCGCCGGGGAGCGCATCCTGGCTCCCGAATCTTCCGGGTTGTTCGGAGGTGGAGGACAGCAGGCCGCCCAGGCCGCGGAAGCGTTGGCCCTCGTCGATCTTCTGGAGGCGGCGGATGCCGGCGACGTCGCCGAAGGCGTGCTCGGTCTCCAGCCGCTGCCCGTCGAGCAGATCGGTGCGGATGATCCCGGCGAGGCCGCGGCTCGGCTCATCGTGGCCAACATCGGTGTCGTGTTCCTGTTCGGGCTGCTGATGTTCTACGCGTCGATGATCGTCAACGGCATCATCGAGGAGAAGGGCAGTCGTGTCGTCGAGTTGTTGGTGGAGGCCGTACCCGTCCGTCAGTTGATGATCGGCAAGGTCCTGGGGCTGGGGGCGATCGCGTTGGGCCAGACATTGGTCCTGTTCGTCCCCGCGGCCACCGTGCTCTTTGTCACCAATCGCGACCTCATTCCCCCTGGCGTGGGTGGTCTCCTCGGCTTCGCGTTGGTGTGGTTCCTCCTCGGGTACACGTTCTACACCCTGCTGTGCGCAGGGCTGGGCGCCCTCGTTTCGCGTCCGGAGGAGGCCCAGGCCGTCCTGACGCCGGCCACCATGCTGGCCCTGGCCGGATACTTCCTGGGGTTCGCGTCCATCCAGGCGCCGGATGCGACCTGGGCGGTCGTGGCCGGGTGGGTGCCGGCAACGGCGCCGTTCGTGATGCTGGTCCGTCAGGCGCTGGGTTCCCCGACCCTCATCGAGCTCATCGGGTCCGTCGTGTTGCTGCTGCTTGCGATCGTCGGGGCGGCGATGGTCGGGGCTCGCATCTACGAGGGCGGCATCCTGCGCGTCGGGGCGCGGGTCAGGTTCCGCGACGCCTGGCGTCGTCGCCGGATCTGATCCGTTCAACCGACGCCTGCCGTCGCGATCGTCAGCCCGTCAGAAGGGGCCTGGGCGTGCCGAATGGCTCGCGCGCTCGGTCTACAGGCGATCTCGGCTGGTCGCCGACGGGTGGCGGGGCGCGTCAGCGCGAGACAGGCGCAGCCCTGACAGGTCCGGACATCGATGTCACGGCCTTGGATCGGGCACAGAACACGGCCTTCGTCGATGATCCGTGTCACGCGGCCGGGGCTGGTGGGTAGCGGGCCCACGAACATGTCGAACATGTCGCGCTCCTGGGGTCGGCTCCTGCAGCATGGCGGGTGTCTCCCCGGAGCGACAGGGCACTTGGTCCTCGGAACCTGGTTCTCGGCACCGAGCCCGCCGTCAGGAGATCTCGAGTGTCGCGGACTCGTCGACCGTGCCTCCTCGCCGGCGAGCCTTGGCCGTGTACATGCTGCGGTCGGCCCGCCCGATGAGCTGTTCGCGGTCGTGCCCGGTGTCGTCCGAGTGCGCGTGGCCGACACTGACGGTGACGCCGTCCATTGCCTCGAGGTCGGCGAAGACGGCTCTGAAGCGCATCGCGGCACGATCGGTTGCTGCGGCATCGGTTCCGGGGAGCAGGACGGCGAACTCGTCGCCGCCGATGCGGGCCACGATGTCGTCCTCTCGCACGTTGTCTCGGAGCAGGTCTGCCATGCGTTCGAGCATGGCATCTCCCGCCAGATGTCCGTGGGAGTCGTTGATGTCCTTGAATCGGTCCACGTCGAGCAGCAGGAGTGCGACGGGAGCCCCGGCGTCCATGGCGCGTTCCAGTTCGAGTTCGAACGCCCGCCGGTTCATGCAACTGGTGAGGGCATCGAGATGGACCAGATCGTGCAGGAGTTCGGCGGCCTCCGCGAGCCGCGCACTCTGCTGCCGATGCCCCCTGGCGATCAGGGTGCACATGGTGGCGATGATCACCAGCGTGCCGGTACGCATGATGGTGTTGTCGCCCTCGAACGTGCCGACCAGCAGATCGAATCCGAGCCGCCCGGCGATGATGAAGACCCCCAGCGCGATCACGAACGTCGGGCGATAGGCCATGGCGGCGAAGATGATCGGCGGTATGAGCAGCATCTGCAGGGGGCTGTCGGTCCCGCCATCGACCGCGACACCGACGAGGATGAGCACGATCACTGCGACGCTCCAGCCGAGCAACGCGTACTCACCGACGTTCCGGTGGAAGAGGGATCTCCACGGGACGAAGGCCCCGATGACGGCCAACAGTGCACCTATCGAGAGGACGAACCAGAGCGGACCCCGATTGCCGGCATCGGTCGTCGTGGCCAGATGTGCCGCGACCAGAACGAGGACGGCGACGTTCAGCCAATTGCCGAGGCGGACGTGGCGGAGCCAGGGAGCGACGTTGCTCTCGGCGGCGCTCATGGACTCTCCCTCGCCGGGCCACATCGAACGGTGCGCCGTCGGTCCGGTCGTTCCGGCGCTGCCTGCGTCATCGGCTCGACCGAGCCTTGTGTCGAGTGCAGGCTGCATCACTGTGGTGTAGGCGCATCTTGTTGTGCGCTGGACGCACGCGCTGGGGGGGCGCGGGATGGCTGGTAGTCGCTCGACCCCCAGGCGATCGAGAATTGCCTGGCTCGTAGCCAATCGCTGGGTATCCGGTGATCCGGTCGCCGCCAGGGTCAGATCGCTGAGGGCTCGGTCGGTCACCGCGAGCTCGTAGTCGGCGTCCCGAGTCGTTGCCGCGGTCACCGCATGATCGAACGCGGTCCGCGCCGCGCCGTGTCGGCCACCGCCAAGGCCTCCGCCGGTCTCGCGCGAAAAACGTGCAGTTCGGCGATCCGCGCATCCGCTTCGATGAGCTGTGTGCCGGCGCCGACGTCCGCCGCACGGTCCCGGGCTTCGCGAAGGAGCTCCAGCGCCTCGTCATGACGGCCGAGCCTGCCCACGACCCGCCCCAGATTGCTGCGGACGTAGGCGATGGCACTGAGGAAACTGGCTGCCCGGACGATCCGGTCGGTGTCCCGAAAGTGACGTTCCGCTTCCTCCCAGTGTCCCTGGTCCGACAGGATCTCGGCGAGATTGTTGCGGCCGAGGGCCGCCCCCAGCACGTCGCCGGTCCGCTCGTCGAGCTCGTTGGCGAGGGCGTAGTGCTGGCGGGCCTCGTCCCAGTTTCCCAGCCAGTAGGCGGTAGGCATGCCCCAGGGCTTCGCGGTCTCCAGCGGCTTCGGCCTCGGTGATGGCTGCACGGCTCCACCGGATCGCGTCGGCATGGCGGCCCTGGTCCAGACGGAAGTGTCCGTACCAGACCGACAGCTGGGCTCGTTGAGCCCGCGCGGCGGGACGGTCGTCTCCATCCAGCCGTTTCAGGGCGCGGGTGATCGTTGCGAGTGCCTGCGAGTACCGTTTGAGGTGCGCGTTGACCTGCGCCTGCTTGATCTGGACCCGGGCCCACGAGACGGCGTCGTCTCGCAGGACCGATGCCGCATCGTGGTGGGCGGCACCGGCTCGCGCCGCGTCCCCCAACCGCTGGAGCGTGTCGC
>JBDNIX010000048.1:0-9506 GCA_041688045.1 Nitriliruptoraceae bacterium | reverse complement strand
GCCGCGAGCCGTTCGACCGACTGGGCCTTTCGGTACGTCCGCCAGAGTGTCACGGCGTCTTGGGGCAGCGGCAACGCCCGTCCTGACGCTGAGGCGGGCAGTGTCGCACGGACGTGCCGCGCTGTAGCCGACTGTCCGGTGGAGCGTCGCCATCGGCGTTGCGCCACCGGGCCACCCACCTCGCCTTGCGGGCGCGGGGGCGCTTCTGCACGAACGCCATCGCGTACTCCTCCTTTGTCTCATCAAGGGCGATCATGCACCCGGCGTGAGACTGCTGCGGGACCGATGCGGGGCTCGAACCCGCGATCTGCCGATCAACGGTTGGCTGCAGCGGACGCCGAGAACCCGACGCACGTCGAGCAGCAGCCTGCCCCGTGGCCGAGTGCCCGGACGCGGTGGCGTGCAGCTGGTACCACGGACATGGCAGGATGAGCCCGCCGCACCAGACGACCCGCCGGAGCTGTCATGGACGTGACTCGGATCGACCAGATCGCCATCGCCGTCGACGACCTCGATGCGGCGCTGGCGTTCTACGAGCGGGCTTTCGGCCTGACACCGGAGTCGCGCGAGCGCGTGGACTCGGACGGTGTCGAGGAAGCCATGCTCAACGTCGGCGGGGTCTACATCCAGTTGCTGCAGGCCACGCGCGACGACTCGCCCGTCGCCCGGTACATCGCCCGGAACGGCCCCGGCCTGCATCACCTCGGCTTCGGGGTCGAATCCGTGGGCGATGCACTCGAGCATCTGCGCGACGAAGGCGTGGCACTGATCGATGAGGCACCCCGTCCCGGTGGCGGCGGTCACACGGTGGCCTTCGTCCATCCCAAGGGCACGGGCGGCGTCCTCGTCGAGCTGGTGGAGGACGCTCACGGTCGATCGACCACCAGCGACACGTGATCCGGACGACGGCCGGACGGCGCGCCCCGTCGGACCGGCACCCTCGGTAGCCTGAGCGGTCAACACATCATTGCGATTACACGCGCAGAGGATCATCGTGGGTTTCACCGATCGTCTCCGCTCCTGGTTCAAGGGCGAGGCCAAACGCTCGGCTCCCAGCAGGAGCAGCGACACCTCGTCACGTTCCTCGACCAAGGAATTGGAAGAGTTCGTGCGGTCGCGGGTCGGCGTGGAGGCGTTCCTGGAACCCAGGACGGCCATCTACTCGACGACTCTGCTGCTCGTGGCCGACGACGGTGAATACCTGCGCCGCCCCGTGAAGAACCGCGACCAGGCCGGCGAGTTCTGCGGCAAGATCAACATCCCGCTCTACGACGCCGCCAAGGTCGGGTATCCCAAGCGCATGCGCGACTACGACCAGGGAAACCGGCCTCGTAAGGTCGATCTGTCCGAGCTGCCTCCGTGGCCGGGAGACGACCCGCCGGACGATGCCGGGCCCGACGGTCCCCCACCGCCGCCTTCCCCGGGGCGAAAGTGACACGCTCGTGACCGCAACGATGTCGGCCCTGCGCCTCCACCGGGTGCGCACACCGGATGCGGACGAGGTACTGCTCGTCGACGAGGTGGCCCGTCCGTCGCCCGGGCCGACCGACGTACTGGTCGACGTGCGGGCGTGTGGCGTCTGCGCCAGCGACCTGCACGTCGTACAGGGGATCACACCCCACGGTCCCGAGCTGCCGCAGATACTCGGTCATGAGCCCGCCGGGGTGGTCGCCGAAGTCGGCGCAGAGGTCACCGACTGGCAGCCGGGTGACCGGGTGGCCGTGCTCATGGCACGTCCCTGCCACGTGTGCCCCGCCTGCAGCATCGGCCGGCAGAACCTGTGTGCGAACCTGTCCGTCCCGGGGATCGACCGCGACGGGGCGATGGCCGGGTTCGTCGTCGCGGACGCGGACGTTCTGGTCCCAATTCCGTTGAACGTCCCCTTCGACCAGGCAGCCATCACCACCGATGCCGTCGCCACGCCCTATCACGCCCTCAAACGCGTCGGTATCGGAGAGAACGTCACCGTCACGATCTTCGGACTGGGCGGGCTGGGGATGCACGCGATCCTGCTGGCCAAGCTCGCCGGCGCCCAGGTGATCGGCGTGGACCTCGACCCGGTGAATCTGGAACGGGCGCTCGACTGGGGCGCCGATGAGGTCGTCGATGCCACAGATGGGCAACCGGCCCGCCGTGTCCGCGATCTCACGGGCGGCGGCAGTGACCGCGCGCTGGAGTTCGTCGGTTCGGCCGCAACGGTGGATCAGGCGGTGAAGTCCCTCGCACCCGGAGGTCGCGCCGCCATCGTGGGCCTGACACCGGAGCGGCTGGCGACCGTGCCGATCGCCCGCTTCGTCGCACAGGAAACCGAGGTCGTGGGATCGTTCGGATCCACCCCCCAGGACCTCGGCGAGCTGTTCGATCTGCTCGAGGACGGTCGCCTGGACCTGTCCCGCTCCGTGACGGCCACCATCGGGCTCGACGGCGTGCACCAGGCCCTACGGTCACTGGAATCCCGGGACGGTCATCCGATCCGCACCGTGGTCACCGACGTCGACTGACCCCGTTGGTGCCCATCCCGGTGTCGGCGCCTGCCGACCGCGGGCCGGATCAGCCCTCGGCGATATCGATCGTGGAGATGACCACGTCCTCCACGGGCTTGTCGGACGCACCCGTCGTCGTGTTGGCGATGTCATCGACGACGTCCTGACCGTCGATGGTCTTGCCGAACACCGAGTACTGCGGCGGCAGGCCGTAGTCCGAGTGCATCACGAAGAACTGTGAGCCGTTGGTGTTGGGGCCGGAGTTGGCCATCGCCAGGGTGCCCATCTTGTACCCGTGGCTGCGCGAGGCCTGCAGTTCGTCGGCGAACTTGTAGCCCGGACCGCCGGTGCCGGTCCCCGTGGGGTCGCCGCCCTGGATCATGAACCCCTTGATCACCCGGTGGAAGATGACCCCGTCATAGAAGCCTTCGCGCGCGAGGAAGACGAAGTTGTTGACCGTGTTCGGAGCCTCGCCCGCGAACAGCTTCGCGGTGATGTCACCCTTGTTGGTCTTGATGGTGGCCGTGTAGGTGCTCGACGGATCGATTTGCGTGTCCGGGGGACCGGCGTACTGCTGTGCCACGGTGCTGCTCCTGGATCGTGAAAGGGTGGGAACGGGTGGTGGGTTCGGGCCGCCAGCCTATGGGGCCTTGCAGGGTCTGCGGGAACGCCTCAGCGCTCGTCGATGGTGACGGTGCTGATCTCGACCGGGTCCACCGGTCGGTCCCCCTGCTCGGTCGGCGTGGTGGCGATGGTGTCGACGACCTCCATGCCTTCGACGACCTCCCCGAATACGGCGTACTGAGGCGGCAGGGGGTAGTCCTGATGGACGATGAAGAACTGTGAGCCGCCCGAATCGGGTTGTCCGGTGTTCGCCATCGCCAGGGTGCCACGCGGATAGTTTCCGGCGGCTTCAACCAACTCGACCGCCGGTTCCAACTCGTCCTCGATGGTGTATCCGGGCCCTCCCGTGCCCGTGCCTGTCGGGTCGCCGGCCTGGATCATGAAGCCGTCGATGACCCGATGGAAGATGACACCATCATAGAAGCCGTCCTGCGCCAGCTCGACGAGGTTGCTGGTGGTGATCGGCGCACCGGCCGCATCGAGTTCGACCGTGATATCACCTTCGGATGTGGCGAACGTGGCCAGATAGGTGGCATTCGGATCAATGGCCAGATCGTCCGCACCCACGGGCTCCGGCGTCTCCGTCTCCTGGGCCGCCGGCTCCTGCGGCTCGGGCGCGGCCGCATCCCCGCGGCTTGCGAGCCACTGGGTCAGCGGAATGGCGAACAGCGACAGGGTCATCAACACCGCCATGGCGATGATGATGATCCGGTTCCGCGCGCTGCGCCGCTCGAACTTGTCCGTGCGGCGTTTATTCCGTGCCCGCGACACCTGCTTGTTGTGTTGTTTCTTGCTCACGGCAGCTCCCGTCGACAGCCTTGGAGGGTATCGGTCCGCCCTCGCGCTCCGGACGCGATCAGCTCATCACACCCGTCCGCGCCTCGTCGCGATCCGCCAGCAGTGCGTGTGCCAGTGTCGGCGGTCCTCGACGATGTCCTCCGGCCAGACCACGACGTGCCCCTCCCCCGACGGGATGGCGTTGCCACAATTGGGGCACTGATAGGCCTTCGCCGCACGGAACCCCGGGACGCGCGCCACCTCGTACCCGTCGAGTCGCGGCAGGAAGGGATCGTGGGGCGGAGGGGGTGCATCAGTCATCGATTCCCGTGAGCAACAGCAGCCAGACGAACGCTGCGTCGTCTCCCTGCCAGGCCTCGCGCACGATCTCGTAACCGGCCGCAGAAACCAGCCGGCGCACCGCCACGAAAACCATGGCCAGCTCCCCGACGGGGCCCCACGGCAGCCGGCGGGTGATCAGCAGCCGCGTCACCGGGGTGGTGAAGGCGACGGCCGCGCCGGCGAGGACCTTGGCGTGCCAGGGCACCCGCGGATCTGCGACCAGGTCCGTGAGCAGCGCTCCCCACGCGGCGGCAGGGCTCAGCACGGCGTCCCGCGCGGCGTCAGCGCCCGGCACGGCGCCATGCCCATCCCCCATCAGTCGTACACGTAGAACCCTCGGCCCACCTTGCGACCGAGGAATCCGGCGTCGACCATGCGGCGCAGCAGCGGCGCAGCCTCGTACGACGTCTGCCGGTATTCCTCCAACAGGCGTTCCATGATCGCCAGGGCGATGTCCAACCCGACGACGTCCAGCAGTTCGAACGGGCCCATCGGGTACCCACACCCGAGCTTCATCGCGGTATCGATCTCTTCAGCGGTCGCATAGTGCGATTCGAGCATCTTGACCGCGTCGTTGAGATACGGGAAGAGCAGCGTGTTGACGATGAACCCGGCACGGTCCCCACACAACACTCCCACCTTGGCGATGCGTTCGACGAAGGCCCGCCCCTGTGCCGTGACGTCGTCGTCGGTGCGTACGGTGGGCACGATCTCCACGAGCTTCATGACTGCGGCGGGATTGAAAAAATGCAGCCCGAGAACTCGCTCCGGACGGTCCGTGGCCATCGCACACGAAATCACCGGCAGCGACGAGGTGGTGGTGCTCAGCACGGCGTCCGGCTTCAGGATCTGGTCGAGGTCGCGGAACAACTGATGCTTGACATCCAGATCCTCGACGACGGCCTCGATCACCAGATCGCAGTCGGCCAGGTCGTCCAGGTCGATCACGGGGTGGACCCGCTGGAGCGTCTCGACCATCTGCTGCTCCGTGAGGCGTCCCTTGTCGACCATCCGCTGCATCGACTTGGAGGCCGTTGCCGCCACGGCTTCGGCCTTGTCCCGGGACCGTCCCCGGACCATGACGTCGAAGCCGGCCTGTGCGCAGACCTCGACGATGCCGGCGGCCATCGTGCCCGTCCCGATGACGCCGATCCGGCTCCATCCGTCGACGAGGGCGGGGTCCGCCGCGGGACGCGTGTCGCGGTCCGGCACGGTCCGTGACGACCCGGGCTCCTCATAGGCGTAGAATCCGCGACCGGACTTCCGACCGTTGTAGGCGGCGCCGGCGAGTTGCCCGAGGATCGGCCGCGGCGCATAGCGCGTGTCCTGGAACTGCGAGTGGATCGCATCCATGATCCCGACGAAGGTGTCGATCCCCACCAGGTCGGTCAGGGCAATCGGACCCATCGGGAGGCCGGCGCCGAACCGCATGGCCGCATCCACGTCCTCCTTGGTTGCGTAGCCGCCCTCCACCATCCAGACCGCCTGGTTCAGGTAAGGGAACAACAGTTGGTTCGCGATGAACCCGCGGCGATCACCGACGACGACGGGCACCTTGCCGATGGACTCGGCGAACCGGCGGGCGGTGTCCACCACCGCCTCATCGGTCACGACCGTGCGGACCAGTTCGATGAGCTTCATGACCGGTGCCGGGTTAAAGAAGTGGAAGCCGAGTACCCGGTTGGGGCGCCCCGTGTGCACGGCGATGTCCATCACCGGCAACGACGAGGTGTTGGTGGCGATGATGGCGTCGGGACGGGCGTGCTCGTCAATCCGACGGAAGGCCTGCTGCTTCCAGCTGAGGACTTCCGGCACCGCCTCGATGATCAGGTCGCAGACGTTGAGGTCGTGATAGTCCGTCGAGCCGGTGATGCGTGATGCGATCGCATCACCGTCTTCGGAGGTGAGTCGTTCGCGAGCGATCTGACGATCCAGGGAGCCCCGAATTCGTGCGAGCCCCGCCTCGACCGCCTCATCGCTCATCTCGACGAAATGCACCGGCAGGCCGTTGCGCGACACGATCTCCGCAATCCCCGCCCCCATCGTTCCACAGCCGACGACACCGACGGCCCCGATGTGGTCGACAACCTGTTCTGCCATGACGCACCCTTCCGAGGATCCTGCGAGCTGGCGAGCCTAGGGTCCGACGGCCGGGCTCGACGAACCGCGGCGGAAAACCTTCCCCGCGACGGGACCACGACACCGAGGTCAGCCGGTGGGCACCCGTCGACCTGCCAGCCACGTGCCGTGGACCCCGAGCTCGGGCAGCTCCGACGGGGCCACGACCGACACATCCTGGTCCACGATGACGAGGTCGGCGCGCTGTCCGACCGCGATCCCGTCCAGTGGGACGTGCGACGACACCGGCCAGTCGCTTCCGAAACTGACGCGCGCACCAACTCGTCCGGATCCCAGTTCGCGATGCCGTGGTCGTGCGCACCATGGCCGCTGACCGCGCAGTAGGGCTCCAGCACCGCGCCGGTGCCGCCTTCGATCACGCCGTCGACGAAGAGCCTGGCGGTGGTCGCGGTGAGCCGTCCCCCCGGCACCCCGTCCGCTCGGCGGCGGCCCGCGGACCGCTCGGCGTCACGACGTGCATCCTCGAAGTGGCCGATCTGGGAGGTCCAGTGGCCCACCTCGACCTTGACGGCCAGGTCGAGATCCGCGGTCAACAGACCGGCATCGGCGACGTGGAGGTAGGACGCCAGCGTCTCCGGACGGGTCCAGGCATCCTGCCCCCAGACCAGGCCGGCTGCGGCCATGCGTGCCAACCCGACCTGGAAGCCACGGGCTTCCTTGGCCAGACCTCGAGGTGGCAGGTGCTCCTCCAGCAGGAGCTCCGCCTCCTCCAGCAGGGCCCCTACCGGAGAGAGCCGTCAGCGTCCCGAACGACGGTCCCCCGGGGTGGATCGGCGGTCGCAGCCGTGATGCCCGCCACCTGCAGGGCACGCGAGTTGCACCACACCATGTGGTGATCGGACGACCACAGCGCGACGGGCCGGTCGGCGACGACCGCGTCCAGGGTTGCAGACCGGCCGACGCCACCGGGCAGGATCTCCGGCGGGTCGCCGTACCCGACCACCCAGGGCGCCTCCGCCTCCGGTGTCGCCGCGGCAAAGCCGGCAAGACGCGCCAGGACCTCGGCGATGACGTCCGTCGACGGACCCCGACGGTCACGCGCCTCACGACCGATCGCGATGATGCGACCGTCGCGGACCGCGACCGCATCGGTCGATGACGCCGTTCCGGTCCAGACGGCGCCGGCAGTCGGCACCTCGGCGGCGAACAGCACATCAGCCTGATCGGCCCGCGTCACCGCAGGCCTGCGGCATCCAGCAATCGGCCGAGCTCCTCGCGTTCGTCGTCACCCGGCGGAAGCAACGGCCGGCGCAGCGGCCCGGTGGTCACACCGACGAGTTCGCAGGCTGCCTTGACCCGTGCGGTGTAGGACTGCGCTTCGAGGAAACCGACGATGCCCCGGATCCTCGTCCAGAGTTCCCGACCGCGGCGCAGATCCTGGTCGACGACCACGGCATCGAACAGCTCGACCGCCAGTTCCGGGAAGATGTTGGCCGCTCCCCACACCGCGGCGGGGACGCCGGCGGTCAGCGCCGCGAAGGTGAGCGTGTCCCCACCGTTGAGCACCTGGAGATCATCGCCGTAGCGACCCAGGAGCTGATCGAGCCAGGACGCGTCGCCGCCAGTGTCCTTGACCGATGCAATGATGCCGCGGCGGGCCAGCGACCCAAGCTCGTCGATCGAGAGCGACACACCGGTCGCGGTCGGCAGGTTGTAGTACATCAGGGGGATGCCGACCGAGGACGCCACGTCCCCGAGGTAGCGCTCCACCTCGATCGAACTGAGCGGTTCGTAGTACGGAAGCACGACCATCGCGCTGGCCGCGCCGGCGGCAGCCGCATGAGCCGTCAGTCGGATCGCCTCCGCCGTGGTCATCGCGCCCGTGTGCGCAACCACCGGCACGCGACCACCCACTTCGTCGATGACGCTGACCAACAGCGCCTCGCGTTCGTCGACCGTCAGTGACGTGAACTCACCCGTTGACCCGGCGACGACCACACCTCCACTGCCAGCCCGGACCAGATGATCGACGTGGCGTCGCAACGCCGCATCATCGATTTCCGTGCCGTCCTCCGTGAACGGCGTGATCAGCGCGGGCAGGATTCCCCGCAGGTCGAGTGTGTCCACCATCGTCCGCTCCAGTGTCTCGATGACCGCACCCCGGGGACACTATCCGGGGGTCCCGACCCGGGCGCGACCGTCCATGCAGTCAACGTGCGGTCAGAGATCGAAGGCCCGCACAAGGAACGACGCAGCCTGTTCACGGGTGACTGGCTCGTCCGGACAGAAGCGTGTGGGGGCGCACCCCGCGGCGATATCGGCCGCAGCCACGGCTGCGATGGCGTCCGCATGGGGGTGACCAACGTCGGTGAAGGGATGGCCGGTTTCGGTCGAGAGATCCAGGGCGCGGGCGATGAACGACGCCATCTGCGCGCGACTGACCGTCTCCGTCGGACAGAACCGGTCATTGGCCGGCGGGTTGCAGCCGTCGGTGATACCCGCGTCCACCAGCGCATGCACGGCGCCGTGATGGGTGCCGGAGACGTCAGCGAAGCGATCGGTCGGCGAGTCAGGCAACCGCGCGGCGCGTGCGATGAACGAAGCCATCTCTGCACGGGTGACGGCCGCAGCAGGGCAGAACCGTCCGTCACCGCACCCACCCGTGATCTGCGCGTCGGCCAGCCGGTCGACAGCGTCGGCGTGGGTCGACTACGGCGGGACGTCGGAGAACCGCCAGCTGCTGGTCGTCGCCGTGACATCGCCATCGCGTGGCAGGCTGAACATCTGGGTCACCCACAGGCGACCGTCACGGACGTGCGCGCCGATGCCGATGTCCGTGACCCGCGGGTCCAGGAGGTTGCGGCGGTGGCCCTCCGATGCCATCAGGGCATCGTGAACCGTCGCCACGGCATCCCCGAAACCGATGTTCTCGCCGACCGGCGGCCATCCCGCCACCTCGGCGCTGAAGGTGGGGTTGTGCTCGAGCTCGCCCGCGATGGCCATGGTGCGGCTGTGGTCACGAGCGACATTCGACAGATCGGCGCGGAGGGTCAACGTCCCGACGCCGGCCGCCTGCCGCGACGCGTTGATCCGACGCAGGAACTCCTCCTCGTGGCCGGAGGCTCCGTCGGCACTCGCGGGCACTCCGGGCAGCAGGAGCCCGATGGTCGCGACCGCCACCATCAGGCCGACGACCTTGGT